>JAMOZS010000050.1 GCA_023667765.1 Roseburia sp.
GAGGGTCACAGTCCCTCCGGAGAGGGCCAGCCGTCCACCATCTTGGTGACACCCAAAGAGATTATAGCACGATGACAGGGAATTTTCAACACATTCCGACACGATCCGAAAAGCGGGTAGGAAAAGTAACGTCTCTAATTTTTAACATCATATTAACATCACAGAGCAAAAAGAAGGACTGAAAAGCCTTTATTTTACAGGCTTTCCAGTCTAAATGTCCGTCACTCGAACTCAATCGTTCCAGGCGGCTTACTCGTCACGTCGTAAATAACCCGGTTTACTCCTCTGACCTCATTGATAATTCGGCTCATCACGGTCTGCAGCACATCCCAGGGAAGCTGGGCAGCTTCAGCAGTCATAAAGTCAATGGTTTTTACTGCCCGCAGGGCTATGGCATAATCGTAAGTTCGCTCATCCCCCATAACACCCACGGAGCGCATGTTGGTGAGGGCGGCGAAGTATTGATTTATCTGACGGTCAAGACCCGCCTTAGCAATCTCCTCGCGATAGATGGCATCGGCGTCCTGAACAATGCGAACCTTTTCGGCAGTTACTTCGCCAATAATACGGATACCCAGACCAGGACCGGGAAAAGGCTGGCGATATACCAGATATTCCGGGATACCCAGCTCCAGACCTGCTCTTCTGACCTCATCCTTAAACAGGCTGCGCAAGGGCTCCACGATTTCCTTGAAATCCACACAATCCGGCAGACCTCCTACATTGTGATGGGACTTGATGACTGCGGATTCACCGCCCAAACCGCTCTCCACCACATCAGGATAAATGGTTCCCTGCACCAGAAAGTCTACTGCACCGATTTTCTTTGCCTCTTCTTCAAATACGCGTATAAATTCCTCACCGATAATCTTTCGCTTCTGCTCAGGCTCAGATACCCCTGCCAACCTGGCATAGAAGCGCTCCTGAGCATTCACCCTGATGAAGTTCAGTTTGTAGTTGCCTTTAGGGCCAAAAACCGCTTCCACTTCATCTCCTTCATCCTTACGAAGCAGACCATGGTCTACAAATACACAAGTCAGCTGTTCACCGACTGCCTTGGAGAGAAGTACTGCCGCCACGGAAGAATCAACACCCCCTGACAGGGCACAAAGAACCTTTCCGCTTCCCACCTTTTCGCGAATGGTTCTGATGCTCTCCTCCACAAAGGACTCCATGGCCCAATCTCCCCTGCAGCCGCAAATATTACGCACGAAATTGTAAAGCATCTTAGAGCCTTCCGTCGTATGTAAAACCTCTGGATGAAATTGGATGGCATATAGTTTCTTCTCAGGACACTCGGCGGCTGCCACAGGACAGTTTTCCGTAACCGCCACCGTTTTAAAACCGGGAGCCAGCCTGGAAATATAGTCAAAATGGCTCATCCAGCAAACCGTATGGGCGCTCACATTCTGAAAGAGCGCCGATGTATTGTCAACATCCACCTCTGTTTTTCCATATTCTCTGGCAGATGCCTTTTCTACTTTTCCCCCCAATACATGAGTCATAAGCTGCGCTCCATAACATAGACCCAGTACGGGAATACCCAGTGCAAAAAGCTCCGGGGAGCAGGTAGCCGCCCCCTCCTCATAACAGCTGTTAGGCCCGCCCGTAAGGATAATTCCCTTGGGCTCCATAGCCTTTATCTTTTCCAAATCTGTTTTGTAAGAATATATTTCACAATAGACATTACATTCTCTGACGCGTCTGGCAACCAGCTGATTGTACTGTCCGCCAAAGTCAATAACAATTACTTTTTCCCTGGAAAGTATATTTTCCATCGAAATGGTTCCTCCTTGTATTTATGCTTATCGTTCGGCCTTATGATTTCAGCTTCCTGTTCTCATGCCATGTAACAAACTACCCAAACTCCTTCCATTATGACAGGGATAATCCTGCACCAGGACAGCGCTCTCGCCATTGTCCCCGGAAACAGTTTCCTACACAGATATACGCTTGTCATGGCAGACGATGTATGAACTGATAACCATTTTTATTATAAATTACCCCCCTGTTCTTTACAAGATTTTTTTATTACTTCTTATTTATTACTGTCAAGTAAACAGGAAGCAATGTTTTTCTCCGGTCCCTTGAAAGTTACTCCGTTTTCCGCTGCCCTTGATTTCATCATACAATCTCCTTATGTTTTTTCGCTAATTCAATCATAAGTCAAATCTGTATGATTGGGAAGGGCGGCCTCTTTGAATGCATCCTGACTAGCCGGCGCCTGTTCCACAAAAATACTGTCAGAGCAGAGCACATGTTTTTGTATAGGCATGTCTTTCGACATAAAAAACTCCTCCCATAGACATACTGCAAAGTCCCTTACAAAGGATGGCGTGACAAATTCGAATCCGGCACGGGTATAGATGCCGGAATTTACTTTGGCATTTACTTTAATTCCGGGCATGGATCAACAGGCCAAGGAGTACTTGACAAGTCTCGCAAAATTGCATAGAGCCGCAATTTTCACTTTGCGGTGCCGTATGGCAATATTATTTTTACAAATAGCAATAAAAGTGGTACAATAACCATATCATAAATATCTCGTAGGACGCCATTACCTTCCCGCCGGAGTGTCTGTCACAGAAACCTTATGTGCCGTCGGAATAAAACAGGCGCCGTCATGACAAAATCGGCAGCAAAACAAAACATTTACAAGGGGGACTTGTCTATGGAACAGCAGATTTTTACCAATGAAGTAATACTTTCCTGGCTGCAATACTATGCCAAAAACACCTCGCTGGATTTAGAGCATGTAAAAATGATTGATATCACCAAAAAGAATAAAAATATCATCCCCACCGTGGAGGCCCATAAAACGACTCTGGTCTTTACCAATGCGGGAATTGATGATATTTTCTATCGTCTGTGGAATGCAGGCCTGGGAGAATGTGAGGTTTGGTACAACGAAGGATCCGACCCCTGCGGGGAAATTTTGCATGAAAAAATTAAAAATATGATTGATAGAGGCATAAATGCCTCCGCCGGTATGCTGATTCTGAACCCAAATGCAAGAAATACTGCAAAAATTGGTTTGAGCAATGAAATGTTTCAGCGAGGTTCTATTCAATATGTGGGCAGCGAAATCCGTGCCATTATCTTAAACAAAATGATGGTGGCTCCTCAGGACGACATTTGTGTCATAGGCGGAGAAAGTATCGCCATTGAAGCGGCGCTGATGGCTCCGGAGGGTTCTGTCATTGCCGTAGAATACAGTCGCGAGGACAGAGCTGCCTTAGAGGATAATGTGGCTCATTTTGATTTACATAATGTAAAAATCATCGACCATGTGGACGCAGACAGCATGAAGAATTGTCCCATCCCTTCCTTGGTATTTCTGGTGGCGTCCGCAAGCACGGACCAGGAACTGGCCTATTTAACCGGCATCAATCCCAATATTAATATAGTGATTTACACGCTGGATTTCAAAGTGGCTGCCAATATCCAAAATACGCTGCTGCCTCTGGGCTTTACCGACATTGACGTCATCCAGGTGTCCGTATCTAAACTAAGCAGTCGCAACACCTTTAAGCAGGAGCCAGCCCCCTGGATTATCACAGGAAAAACCCGCAGAAATGAAGCGTAAAACCTGTAACAGACCCTATGGCCATGACCTGTGCCAAATAAGCCTGACCTGCTTGCATGTTTGCACGCCAGAGCTCTTTGACATAAGTCATGGCCGAACTGTTCTTATTAGTTTAGCCTTCCGCTAAACTGTTACGCTGATGTACACCCGGCAAATCTCGCACCAATCACGGGGCAGCCCCCATTACGGCGCAATTACGCTGTATCAGTTCAGCCATACGGCATTGCAAGACTTGCCTTGGGATGCATTATTGTTGACAGAAATCCTCGAGTTTACCAAAACTGTAACCCATCTCTTCCCATTTGCCAAGCAGTTCATCCAGTATCTCCCCATTGGTTTGGGAGGTGTTATGTAAAAGCACAATCGCTCCGGGATGCACTCGTTTGGTAAGTTTGGAGAAAGCTTCTTCATGGGTGGGCTGAGCGTCCACATTCCAATCCACATAAGCAAGACTCCAGAAAAAGGTAGAATATCCCAGCTCCTGGGCCATCTGAAGATTCTCTATGCTGTATTTTCCCTGAGGTGGCCGATAATACATGGGCATTTCCTGCTGGGTTACCTCCTGATATTTGCTGCGCACATCATCCATTTCCTTTTGAAATGCTGTTAAATCGGAAATTTTTGACATGTCCGGGTGATGATAGGTATGATTGCCTACCGTATGCCCCTCCTCCACCATGCGCTGAACCAGCTCCGGGGCCGTCTCCAGAAAATGGCCCACCACAAAAAAGGTCGCCGGGGCATTATGCTTTTTTAAGGCATCCAGAATCGCCTCCGTATTACCGTTCTCATATCCACAATCAAAGGTCAGATATAGCTTTTTATCCTCACTCTCACTCATATAATAGGCGTTATACTTTTTCATTTCCGCCACGCTGGCATTACCGGTGGGCTTGCTTCCCTCCGTTCCGAAGCCCAGTCCCCAGTTCTCTGTATTCTCCACAATAATCTGATTGCCCGTCGCAGAGGCAGGGCGGTTTTGTATGGTTATCTGAGCCACAAATCTGCCCGCAAAAAACGCTGCCCCCAAAATCAATATAGTAGACAGCGCCTTCTTAATAGGATAAGTTTTCATTCTCGTAACCCGTAATTTATCTCTTATCCCATTCTATGCTTTTTTTGAAATTTTCAGAACCCTAATCCAAATAACAGATGTTATGTCACACCCCAATCAGAGCATCAAAGGTTCCCATCAAATTCAGCCTTCCATATCCCCACTCTCTGCTGGGATAAGAGATATCAAAGCTGCGGGAAGCTCCACGGATAAAATAGTTTTTTATTTCCTGGCTCTCTACCTGCACATTGTTCCTCTCCACTACCGCCCATTGCATAAACTGGGCCACAGCGCCCGCGGTAATCGCCGCCGCCATGGAGGTGCCGCTCTGGCTCCCCCGAATAGTTGGTATATTGACCCCCGGTGCCGCAAAATCCGGCCGAATAGCGCCGTTACGACTAAAGCCCCTGCCGGATTCAATATAAAAGCTGTTATTAGATGCATTATAGGCTGTCACACTGATGATATCCTGAGCCATCGCCGGCTCCGTCAGCGTAATATAGGGCGTGGGCTCCAGGAAATAACAGGGAACATTTAAAAAAGCGCTGATGGGAAGCCATAAATGAAACTCTCCGTTATGAATTTCTCCGGCCGCTTCCACCCGGAAAGTCCAGATGCCCGGTGTAGGGTCCTGCACTCTTAAAAGTATCAGTTCTTCCCCGGAAGCCCGTTCCACCAGCGTTCCCGAGACAGTAATTCGCGTGCGCTCATAAATAAAGCTATAAGTAATGCTTTCCTGAACTCCCAGTCTGATAGAGGGAATTGTCTCCCCACCGGGAGAGCGCACGGAAATCGTAAACACATCCGGCACATTTCCCCATAGCTCCAATATAAATCCGAAAGCATTCTCCTCAACCCGTATCTCTACCGGAATCTGATCAGTTCCGGAGGCTACGCTCTGGTTATCCAGATTTCCCTGAAAGTGATGGTCCGTATTGCCCTCATTTCCGCCCCCCACCACTACCGCCCGGCTGCGCTTACGCGCAATTAAATTCAAATATCTGGGCAATGCCGAACTGCCTGCATGATCTCCGTAACTGGTGCCCAGCCCCAGACAAAATACCACTGGTCTTTGAAAGGTCTGCACAAAGCTGTCCCCATACTGTACCGCCAGCATAATATCATTTTCCTGATATGCCGGAACGCCTTGGGGAATCAGGAAAAAATCTCTGAGATAGGGCTTGCATTCCTTTAGTTTTACTACCACGATATCCGCCTCCGGCGCCGCTCCCAGATAATCATAGCCACTGTTGATACGGCTGCCTGCAGCTACTCCCGCCAAGGCGCTCCCATGTCCGATTTCATCCCTGCTGGGCACAAAACTGTAAGGTTCATCAGAGCGCAAAGCCCTGTTGATATCCTCCCTGGTATATTCCGTTCCATACTCAAAACCCGCAGGAGGCGTTCCTGTTTGAATCGTCTGATCCCAGATAGCAAGGATTCGGCTGTCACCGTTTTGATCCATAAATGCGGGATTCGTGTAATCAATCCCCGTATCAATCACACAGATAATCGTGCCTCTGCCCGTCAGGCTCAGAGGCGGACTCTGAGCCCGGGTAATCCCGCTGGCAATCAGGCTGCTGGGGTCAAATCTCTGTCCCGTACCCGCTTCCTGCATAAGCCCGTAAAGCTTCGGAACGCTCTGGTATTCATACAGATAGGAATTGGCAGAGGGAAGTTGGTTTTTATTCATGTATATAATCGTATATAAATTTTCGATACTGTGGTAACACAGGTCGATGGCATTATCCTGGTCTGGCAATATAGGAAAATCTGTCACAACATCATAATAATTGTTAGAAAGAATCTTTTCTCTGCAATCTGACGGCATAAATATTCCCGCCTATATTTCCTTGCTGTTAAAATATGCTGTTTTTCTATTATGGTTCCTGCTGTTCAGCTTCCTGTTTCCCGGTTTTATCTTCCTTCAACTGAAATTGTGACACCAGATTTTGCAGCGTTTCTGCCTGTGCCGAAAGCTCCTGGCTGGTTGCAGAGGTCTGCTGTGCTTCAGCGGAATTACTCTCAATAACCGTATTAATCTGCTCTATGCCCAGCTCTATCTGGCCGATGGATTCAGCCTGGTCTGCCGCCTTGCCGTTCACATCCTGTACACTGTTCGCCAGCTCTACAATACCGTCTGCCACTCTGCCCAGCGTCTCAGAGGTTCGGAGGGTAATCGCATCACCCTTTTCAATCTCATCCAGAGTCTGCTGTATCATCTTCTTCGTATTCACGGAGGACTGAGCGCTGTCTGCCGCCAGCTTACCAATCTGGTCTGCCACCACGGCAAAACCTCTGCCTGCTTCCCCGGCTCTTGCCGCCTCAATAGATGCATTCAGCGAAAGGAGATTGGTCTGGGAAGCAATATCCTCAATTTCCACGATTACTTTCTCAATCTGCGTAGAGGTTTCGCGAATACGCACCATAGCCTCCAGAAGAGAAGCCATTTCAGCCTTTCCGTTTTCCATCTCCGTCTTAAAGCTGAGAGCCTGTTCAAAGGACTCATTGGTCGTCTGCACTGTTTTCTGTGAGATACTTGCTACATCATTAATCATTGCCGTAAGCTCTTCCACGGCTCCTGCCTGGTCGGTGGCGCCCTCTGCCAACGCCTGCGCGCCCTCCGCCAGCTGTTCCGCACCTGCAGACACCTGTTTAGAAGCGGTTTGAATCTCTGAAAGGGTATTGCGAAGCTGTTCTTCCAGGCTTCGAATAGACACAATTAAGCCCTTGAAGTCCCCGATGTAAACCCCCTCATTTTCCGTATCCGCACAGAGATTTCCCTCTGACACTTTACTCAGAAGCACATCCACATCTGCTATCACACTCTTTAAAAATTGGCAGGTCCTGCGCATACTGTGAGCCAGTCGTCCCAGCTCATCATCCGCCTGATACTGAATGCTCACATCCAGTTTTCCCTCTGCCAGCTTCCTGGCCGCCGCCTCTATCTCCGCCACAGGCTGACTGATGCCTTTGGCCAGCTTAATTGCGATACGCCCCGCTACCACAATAACCGCAGCCAAAACTAACACCATAATAATCGCTGCGAACACAATGGCGCTGCGAACATGCCGCATCTTGAGACCGGCGTTCTGATCCTGCTCCTCCACAATTTCTTCCAGCGTATCAGCCACTTGCTCCACCTTCGGAATATAGTTACTCTTCATCTTCTCATATGCTCTGTCATAAAGGCCGAAGGTTGCATCCTCTAAAATAGAATCCATATCTTCCATGGCTGAAGCTAAATTCTCTTCCATCTTATCCAGCTTGGCACTATCCCCTTCATAGACAGCACGAAGCTCCTCAATCACTGTTTCAATCTCTGCAACCTGTGTCCTTGCGGTTTTTAGCTGTGCGCTAGTTTCTTTTATATCCTCGCCAATAAACGCTCCCATCAGAGTGCTTCGGGCTTCCAGCTCCGCGTACTTTGCCCGCCAGGTTACCACCGTCACCTGATAATTATCGTTATAAAAGGAGCTAAATTGAGAGGCCATATCCGTCATAACCAGGACGGCTATAAAACTTGAAATCAGGGAAATTAAAATGACGATTACAAAGGCATTCTGGATTCTGTTTTTAACCCCCCTCAGCTTCTTTTTGACCTTCTTTTCCGCATCCTTAACCTTGTCTATTTTTGCTTCCAGTTTCACATCCTTACCCTTCATATGTACCTTCTCCTTTCTATATGGCAAGACGGCCATTGCTTTCCCTACGCTTCAAAAACCTTCTTCTGCCCGCTGCCCCTTTCGGCAGCGAACAGCTCCACACCCTTTACCTTTCCGACCACTTCTCCTTCCGGCAACGCTGCTCTACTCCTCCGGTACCCACTTTCTGGGCTGCGGATGATGAACGGTGATGACCTTATTGGCAGCCAGATTATTCAGGAGAAGAATTCTTGTCTGCCCCTGATATTCCGGCCTAATCAGATAATGACAGTAGGTCTCCACCAGAGAAAACAAATTCGCGGTTCTTCCCTCTATTTTAAAATTGCAGAATCCCATAGGAACATACTTTTCCCAAATATCCTCGGGAGAAATATAGGTAGTATATCCCTGAATGGTATGAATGCAGTTATATTCTCCATATTCACACCACCAATGCTCCAGGGGTATCTGCTTGTCCTTCGGCAGGCTGCGATTCTTCAAGATAATACTCTGATTCTTGGCGATATTCCTATAATGTTTTCCCCGTCTCGGACATTCGGGAGTACACAGGCAGTTCACCAATAACTCACAGCGTCCCTTATCCTCGATTTTTTCCAGCTCTTCATACTTATTATTAAAGTTATAATCCAGCACTACCAGATAATAATCCTTTTTTAACTCCTCATTGACCTGATGAATATCCCGCAATTCCTTACAGGTAGAGCTGTTCAGCTTATAACTCGGATAATGCTCCCGGATATACTGCTCCAGAATCGGCGAGTAAATCATTACCTCATTCATACCGTTATCCGCCGCTTTCATACAGAAATTACAATAAGGGTCCTTCACATCCTCTGCGTTTAACAACATATTCGTATAAGTATAGCGTATCGGCACACCCTGGTCATTAACATTCTTTATCACATTTCTGATATAGGTTGCATCGCACTGGTCATAATTGGAGGGCCTCCCGCCGTTCCAGAGAGACGTGGGAAATTCCCCAAACAGGGAAGCAATCTGAACACCCTCCCTGAAATACTCGGGATGCTGCTCCAACAGACTAAGTACCAGCATATTTAACGGATAATTCTGACGCAATCCGGGTAAATGAAACTTTACTTCCATATTCTTCCTCTTTTCTGCGCTGCCTTTGATACCTTTCAAGTTTGTGGACGCAGCGCAGACACAAACTCGCTTTCATCAGCGTTTCTCTAATTCTCATTCATCCTGGCATTCTCTATCAATGCATCCGCAATCTCCGGTGCATACCAGCTTAAGTTTGCACGGTCAAAAATCCCAAAATTCTCCCCGTCCGAAGCATACAGATTATTGTCCCACCAATAGCATTTGATACCAAAGGCATTCATCAGACCCATATAATCGGCAAGCCATTTCACTACTTCCTCTGTATGATCCTTGTTCACCGCTCCAAATTCCGTCACCAGCACCGGAACACCCTTCTGTATCAAATACCTGTCTATTAATTTTAAGGTGGCGGCCAGCTCCTGCTTTTTAGAACCGTCCCATGTGCTGATATTCCCCTCCTCCGCCTCGTACGTGAATACATAGGGGGTATACATATGAACCGCCACGGCAATATAATCATCCTCCGGAATCTCCAGCTCTTTTATCGCAGAATAGCCCGGTGAATGACCATAGGTACAGATAATGAGAATGCGCCGGGCATTCTCTCCCCCCACGGCTCTGACCGCATCAACAAAGGCTGCATTCCATTCATTTATCACTACTCGTTCTTCGGGAGTGCCGCCATTCCACTCATACTGGCTTCCCTTATTACGCGGCTCATTCATTCCCTCGAACATAAGCTTATTATCATAATCCTTAAATCGCTCTGCTATCTGGCTCCAGACAGCCTCCAATTCCTCTTTTACCTTCTCACTGTTTTCCGGCAAAGGCTTCAGCCAAAAGTCCGGTTCATGATGGGTATTCAAAATTACATACATGTCATTATCTAACGCATAATTTACTACTTCCTCTACCCGGTCCATCCAGGCCTCATCAATCCTATAATCCGGTGCGGCTCCTATATGCTCCGCCCAGGTCACCGGAATCCGTATCGTCCGAAAGCCCTGTTCAGCTACCGCATCAATCATTTCCTTCGTTGTTTTGGGATTTCCCCAATAGGTCTCATCAGACGGAGAATTCCCTGCTCCAAAGGCATCCAAAGTATTACCCAGATTCCAGCCTACATTTAATTGGGACAGAAGCTCAAAGACAGCCGTTCTGTCCGTCTCCCTCCGGGGAAGCACATTCTCATCCGATTCGGCGTCAAACCGGGTTTCGCTGCTTTCGATATTGGCGATACCTGTTTCCTTCTGCATTTCTTCTCCCTTACTTCCACAGCCGGACAGGCTTTGTATCCCTGCCATTGCCGCTAACACCAACGCAGCTGCGGATTTACCATATCTTTTCATATGATTTTCATACCTTTTCTCAGCCCTTAATAGAACAAAGCGGACAAGTCCTCTTCAACTCCCTGTATCCCTCAATCCTGAGAACTTAGGGAAACACTGATTAAAATATTTGCTGCGCCAATTCACACACTTTAGCCCTTCACAATAACACAGTATCTCCTATGATATCAGAAAGGGATGGGGTCCCGGAAACACCATCCCTTATTACTGAACATATTACTTTAAAGCAATTCGCTGTTACAGCATCTCATTACATATTGTTTGCTTCGTCAATGTAACCCTTCCAGGTATCTCTAATCTTTTCAACCTGCTCGGATACAACACAGCCTGCTGTGATGTTCCAGGTGAAGTCAGAACCAAGGCTGACATTGGGAACCACGCCTACATAAGCAACCATACCCTTCTCGGTCATCATAGTAGCGGTCTCATCAACGGCTCTGGTATCGCGCATTCCTGCATAATATCCAGGCTTCCAGCCCTCATAATCTTCATAACCAGGAATAGGTGAATTGTACAGCTTCCATGCAAATGCGATATTCCATGCTCTCTGCTCATCATAGCAGGCAGGAATTACAACAGGGTTATTCGTCCAGCAGTTGACATAATCGTTCATCTGAGGCCCCTTAGGGAACATAACGAAACCATAATCATCTGCCATCTCATTTAAGTAACCGTTCTGAGCGCCTGCATAACCATCCTCAGGCATGAATGCAGCCTCACCGTTCATAAATCCCTCTTTGTAATAATCCCACTGTGCATCCGTAGGATATGGCAGATTATAATCAGTCAATACGCCTACGAACCACTCGAGAGCCTCAAGGGTCTCCGGATTCTCCAGGTCATATGTGAAGTTTCCGTCTGCATCCTTACCTATGAATGCGCCGCCATTAGAATATATAGCAGGGCCTACAATAGCTCCAGTATTCTGAGTGGTGCCGTATACATCAATTGTACCGTCATTATCTACATCTCTCTGTACCTGAGCCATCAGCTCTGTCCACTTGTCCCAGGTCCACTCGCCGGACGCCTGCCAGTCATAAATCTGCTCAGGGTCAATACCGGCTTCCTTCAACAATCTCTTATTGAAATAGATACCGGTTCTGGGCTCGGAGATTCCTGCATACATAGCATAAATGCTGCTACCCTTTGCGTACTGTTCATGAAGGAGATTCTGCTGGAACATATCCTCAGAGAAATCCAGGCAGTCCAAAGTAGCCAAATCATACATCAGACCCTGGGCCATAGCGCCGGTAACTGCTGCGTCATCACGTACAATAAAGGCATAGTTATTGTCGTCACCGCCAGTAGTAACATACTCTACAAAATCAGTAGGTGCAGAAGCCCAGTCAGAGATAGCCTGCGACTTAATCGTAAAATTATAAGTCTCCTGAATCCACTCACGATACTCCTGCGTTGCTTCTTCATAATCATTGGTGGGTTCTGCAGGATCTCCGCTCCACCAGTCGCGGATAATAATCTCCATACCGCCAAGGTCATATACATTGCCATTCTCATCCGTTAATACGGTGTACTGGCCAACTTCCTCTTCCTCGCTGGAAACCTCTTCCTCAGAGCTTGTATCCTCGGAGCTGCTCGCCTCGCTGGAAGCGGGAGTGGAGCTTGTATCGCTGGCATCGGAACCGGATACCGGAGCATTGTTGTTACCACAGCCTGCCATGCTGGCAGTCATGGCAGTTGCAAGCGCTGCTGCCATAATTTTCTTAAACATCTTACTCTTCATTTTTCATCCTCCTTATATTTATATAACATCCCTGCAGCCGCTAACACTATCGTTTCCGGGATATTCATACGGCTCCCGGGAATTATATACTACAACAAATTTTAAATTTTTACAAGCTACATCTTGATTCCAGAACTGCTTAAACTTTCCACAAAGCCCTTCTGCGCAAACAAATACAGAATAATCAACGGCAAAATAATCAACAGTGTACCTGTAGAGAGGATACAATTAGAATACGCTACCGATACGGTTGTTTTAATACCGGTTTCTCTCTGAATATGTGCGGCCAGGCTGTCTACCAGTCTGGCAAGGGAAGTACTCACCAACTTTACATTTCCAAGGAACATTTTGGAATAGAAGCCGTCTGTCCACTGCCATACAAAGGAAAACAGGAAACAGGAGGTCAGAATGGGCTTCGCATCCGGAAGCATAATCCTAATAAAGGTTTTCAGCGTTCCGCAGCCGTCTACATAGGCCGCCTCCTCCAGCTCCTTCGGGATATTCCTGAAGAACTGGCGAATCATGTAAATATATAATCCATTCTTCAACCCCATACAGCCAGCGCTCATCAAATAATAAGGAATAGCGGAACCCCTCAGATTAATCGTGTCGCCTGTCACCAGCTTGATAATACCCAGTATATCAAAAAATCTGAAATGAATATGCAGCGAACTGGAAATGGTCTGGGGCGGTATTAAAATAACCAGCATGACACAGGCAAACCAGAATTTCTTAAGGGGAAACTCAAATCTGGCAAAGCCGTAACCCACCAGCGTACACATGGCAATCTGCAAAATGGCGATTGTCAGAGCCACCACAAAGGAGTTTATCAGCGTCTTATTATAGGTCATCAATGTCGCCGCCAACTGATAATTGGCCGTTGTAAAATGCTCCGGTATGGATATGACAATAGGATTATACAAATCCTGCTCCGTCATAAAACTCACGGATATCTTATTGAGGATAGGCTGTAAAATCATAAAGCACATACCAAACAACAGGATAAACCGGCAAATGCTGAGGCCATAGGACATAACGGTCTTTTTTAATAGATAACCGTTAGACTTTCTGTTTCTCTCCCAGAAGCCACTATTCTTTACTGTCTTATTCTTAGTCATAATAGTAAACCCCCTTTGAGATAATCAGCGCGCTGACGCCGACAAATGCTATAACAATCAGGAAGTAAACCCAAGCCATCGCCGAAGAAAATCCATAGTTAATCTGGTCTACCATTACCTCCGTAATCTTTTCGATTACCTCATTGTCAGAACGCATACAGAAATCAATAATCGTATAAATCCAGTTTACCAAAAAGAGGGAGCTAATCATCGGGAACGTAATCTTCCACAGGCTCTCCCATTTCGTACAGCCCTCAATATCCGCCGCCTCATACATGCTCTCGGATATGGTCTGCAAGCCGGAAAGGAAGATAATAATCTGTATACCGGAAGCAATTGCCACGTCATAAATACCGTCAATAATCTCAAATACGATTTCAAAAGCTCTGGTTCCCACGCCCGCCGTCTCAAGGATTGTTTCCAACGCCGCCGTGATACTGATATTCTGCGTGGTCTGCTCAATGGAGGACTGCAGATTGGCAATCAGGGAATTATCGGTTTCCAGCCCCAGCATCACACCGGAGGAAAGAATGACCGGTAAAAAGAAGATTGCCCTTACCAGGGCCCTGCCCTTAAACTTCTGGTTCAATATCAGCGCCACAAAAAAGCTGAATACCATGATGGCCAGGGAGTTGATAATCATTCTTGAGATTTCCTCCACTAACAGCCGATTAAAATCCGGGTCAACCAGAAACGCCTTCTTATACTGATTCAATCCCAACCATACAGGGTTGAATGTGCCTGCGCCAATCTGTACGTCACAGAAGCTCATATACAGAGAGTGGAAAAAAGGTTGAACCATGAACACTAAAAAGCCGATAATAAACGGGGCGATAAACAGGTATCCCGAAATGGCCTTTCGTCTCTGAAGACCCGCTAACTTATTCTTCTGTTTCTTCATAATCACTACCCTTTCTAAGGATTTACACCTTGCTACCGAACAACTTTATAATCTCTTGCAGCTACCGTCACACCATCCGGTGAGGCAGCATCCACATAATTGTAATTCACATAAACCTTTGTTCCATCCTCATAAACGGTACAGGACAAGCCCTCCGCCAAAATCTGATGGTCCGTCATCTGCTGGTTAAATACATGCCCCAATTCCGTATTATATCTTGTATAAATCTCCATCATTCTGTCATGCCATACTGCATAATCAGAGCCATAGTATTCGGTATAAAGTGTCTTCTGAAGAGTAAATGCGGACTCCTGCATCATGGTGAAATACAGGCCGGCGCCGTACTCCGCACAACGGAGCAGCTCATCCTCCGTATTGCCACAGATGTTCAGAGGCATCCCGGTATAATTTACCAAACCGTGAATCGCCAGCTGATAAAAGGGCACATACTGGTCAAGAATCGTATACTCGCTTCCCTGTAAATCCATGTTGGTAATCATATCGCTATAGGCAATCGCATAATCATTCCCCATATTAACCATGATTTTTGTTCCTGCATCCGCCGCATTTTGCAGCTGCTCTACCTGATTTTCCTTTGCCTGCTGTCTGGATACGGTTTTCTTTAAATAATAGTCAGCAGACAAATCCATACCGGTATCCTTAAAGGAAACACCAGCGCCATATTGATTTGCCGCCGCAATCAGATTGTCCGCCATCTCAAGGGCGAGGTCATTGTGCAGCAGATAATAGCTGTCAACACCGTCTCTTGCAGCATAGGTTACATCACTGTATATAAACAGCTCCGCTCTCTCCTTACTTACAAATCTTGCCGCATCCGTATAGGAGAAGAAACCGTTCAGAATATTGCTGTCATACTCATAATGGGTGACACCGTCCAGATACAAATCCACACCCAGCTCTTTTGCCTTTTCTGTCAGCGACTTCAAATCCTTTTTGCTGCCCAGAGCGGAAATCGTCTTAACCTTTGTTAATATCTTCTGGTTTACGCCTCCGTTACACCAGCCGGACAGCTTTACCGACATATTCTTAATACCCTCACCGCTTAACTCCTCAATCATCTGCTGCGCTTCCTTATAGCTGGTAAGCTCCAGCGGTCTGGAAACGGGAACGCCTAAGATTTGTCTTACCTTATCCACGGCTCCTACGATTTCCACTACCAGCGGCGTTTCGGTATCCTCTCTCTCCACGAGATAATCACCGTATTTCTCCTTGAGATATCCCTGATATTCCTTAGCCATATCCGCATAATCCCCGGAGTCTATAAAATGGTATCTCTGTGTCAGGGTCTCATCCGGAAGCTCCGGGATAAACACATAAATAGCGCTGTTCGCAATATTACCTACATCATATCTTTCACGCATTGTGATACTGTAAACGGAATTTACATAATTGTAACTGCCGGTTTTGCCGCTGATATCCGCCTGTACGGATGCATAGGGCGCTCCTTCCTCCAGAGTACACAGGAAAGAATCATTCCCCTGAGCGATACCAAAGGTATTGTAATAGGCTCTGGTATTATGTACAACCGCCTCTCTCTCCAAAGCCATATCCCAGCCATACATATTGGCGTAATAGCTGTTCTGAGCCGTCTTACCATTGTTAAAGTTGATAATGGCTCCGCCGCCCTCAGGAACCAGAATATAACCCTCGTCGGATACTCCTCCTGCACCGAAGTAAGGCAGGGGCGTAATCGTATAAATCGGATATTCTTCCTTGTACTCCATCTCCTTTAACGGAATCTCCACCACCAGCTCGTCATCCTCCAGACGATAGGTCATATTGATATTAAACACCGGCTTATCCGAGGTACTCTCCGCCAGATTCAGCTCTTTATCTGCCGTATACTGCTCCATGGTATAACCGATTTCCTCAAAGTACTCCTCCATTTTGGTACGCAGACTGGAGCTGGTATTGTCACGCAGCACATAGATAATCTCCGTCTCAAGGATGGGATATTTAGCTAACAGCTCTTCCTTATCATCCTTCTTGCCCAGATTGTTAATATCATATTTTTTGTAATACTGCTTAACCATATTGAGTCCGTCCTTGCTCATCTGGGACAGATACCCTTCGAAATGCTCCTCCGTACAAACAGGAGGAATGATATATTCTCTCTCTATATTACCGAGAGAATATTTTACCGTAATATAATTCTCTCCTCCCTCGATTTCATAGAGACCGTTTTTGACACTCTGCTCATAACTGTTAAACTGGGTTTCAAGTCCGGTAACCTCCGTATAGCTCATTGCCAGGGTGGACTGCTGTCTGCTCTTTTCGTTGGCAAGAGCAAGCGTATCGTTGGCCGCATCCTCAGGATTGGAACGCCATATCTTACCGCTGCTCTTTACCTCCACTTCAAACTGTGTGGTTTCCGGATACAGCGTAAACTTCAGCTTATCGTTCTCCATAATCATCGGAGCCTGGTCTCCCTCATATCCGTTGACGCGAATCAGTTCTTCCTCTTCCTGGGCATTCTGATAATTTATCACAAATATGACGACTCCTACAATTATCGCACAGAAAATCACAGGAACAATCAGGCTTTTTGCCCACTTTATGAATGCAGTCTTTATTTCTGCTTTTCTTACTGACTTTTCTTTCTTCATGGTTACTCCTATCCTTCCGTTTTGCAGGCCTTATGGTCATTCCGGCTACAGTCGGAACAAAATTTCCTTACCCAAAGAGATAAAGTATGCAATGCCCTGAGAAATCATGCTGAAGAACAACATCAATATGAAAACAATAACCAACATTGCAAACAAGCTTGCCACGGTGAATAATATATTCTTTCCTACAGAGTATTCGTGAATTTGTCCCATTGCGGCCACAATCAAAAGCAGGGCCCATACCAGCGAAATTCCGCTGAGCACCGTATAAAATTCCCTTTCATCCACAGTCACGAAATTACTGAAAATCATCAAAGGAAACTGCATCAGGGGATAGGGCGTCAATGCATAACAGGTTGCCATATATACCTGCCCCAGCCTCCCCTTGCCGTCAAACAGCGTTGTCAATGCCCAGTTACCTACTACGAAGATAAGCAACGGAAAAAGCACGCTCGCTATATACAGGAAAATATTAATTCCTTCCCAATATACCGTTATGAAAATAAAGCTGGTATATCGAAGCCGCATGACTCTGGCCAGAAGCGTTAGAATCAATATTGTATTTGCAGCGGCATAAGTGCCTCTCTTCTCATGGGTCAAATCCCAGAAGCCATCCAGGGGATGTGTGATGCAATACAAGGCAAACTTCAGCGAAGCAAAATATTTTTCATGTCCGATTTTCTTTTTTAATGCTGCTAACATATGAGCCTCCGTTTCCTGGTATTTTATTTAAAGATATCCGCATTATCAATTTCATGCTTGATAGCCTTGAATCTGCCTATCCCAAGGGGTACCAAAAAGAGCGCCAGTATCACGATTACAATGAGAACAATATTCTCCTCTACCCATTCCTTACGGTACTGTTTATATGCCTTGGAATAATTCTCATCGTCATACTTTAGTTCAAAGTAATCCATTGCCTCCCGATATCTCTCCTGTCGAAGCAGAGAACGCCCGATACCGATATAGGCCAAATCATAATTGCCGTCTATATCCATAACCTTCTGCCAGGATGCTCCTGAGGCCTCATAATCACCGTCGTCAAACTGTTCTATCGCCTGATAAATCATAGAACCGAACTCCGTCGGTATAAATAATGTGAGACTGCAATCCAGATAATCCAATACCAGCAAATCGTGTCCCATATGCTCCAGGGCCATGGGCTGACGGAAATATCCGTCCATATTGCCGTTTCCGCCGAAGGCAAAAACCATCTTTCCCTGATCGTTATATCCGAATAATCTGCCGCGATTCTTATCCAGGCAGACATAAATATCATTCTCAAAGGCTGTCACATCCTGAAAATAGGACGGTCCCTCATAACCTCCGCCGGAACCCATATAAAGGTCACCATACACACCCCATTCGCCGTTTCTGACTAGGATATCATTCCCCATCAGATTCAGCTTTCTCACAGGGTCAACCTTCTTATCCTTTAAATCTTCTTCCTTTACAGAACCGATAACAGCGTAAATAAACCCCTCATAGTCCATATAAATATTATCGTACTCGGTAGGAACAAAAGATTCCATCTTTGCTCTCTGTTCCTGGGTAGCAAACTTTTTCCAGAGATAATCCGTAAAATTATAGCTAACCTTGGTAGCTCCCACAAAACCGGAAAACTCACCCGTGTTTTCATACTTAATCAGACCCTTATTGATACCTACCGCAATACAGTAAACACGACCCGCCGTATCAATGGCAATTTTATTGGGCTGAAAATTCGTATTCGGATCCAATGCGGAATCCACCGGCTTATCAAATTGCATAATATAATTTAACTCGCTGTCCAGCTTCAATACTCTCGCATTTCCCTTGTCGGCGATATACATATCGCCTTCCTCGGAAATCGCTATATCTGTAGGACTGGAAAAGGTGGTAACCTCCACATCCCCCTTGAAGCTGTCAATAATCTGTTTGACCTCAAATTTATCCTGTGATATTCTTTCCAACACTACGATTCTGTTATTGCCCGTATCACAGAGATACACCAGATTCCCGAATACAAACATGCCCTCCGGACTCTTCAGATTCTTCTCCAATCCAAAATCAGCCGAGGTATACACACCGCACACGGTATAGGCGTCCGGAGAATCCTGCACGTCTCCCCAGTAGTCATAATTATATGTATAGCTTCGCTCCGCTGCGCAGGTCACCATCGAAGAGCCTGCCAGAACCACGGCGCTAAGCGCCAATGCGCCAACCATTCTAATTGTCTTTTTCATATGCCACCTCATTCCCGATTAATCCTTCAAACCGGAGCTTGCCATCGTCTCCAAAATCTGGCTCTCAGAGAAAATAAATATCACGATAGGAACTATCATAACCACAACCTGTACGGCTGCGCCCTGACCGGTTCTTGCAATACCGCCGCCCTGAATCTGATTCAGCGCAAAGACCAGGGTTTTCTTCTCCTCGGAATAAATATAGGTTCCCGCCTGATTATTCCACAGAGCCTGCACCGAGAAGATAATCA
>JAMOZS010000051.1 GCA_023667765.1 Roseburia sp.
TGCGCTGATAGTTGCTGAAAATAAAAAAGGTAGCTGATTATCTGTTAAGATAAACTGCTACCATAGGTAAACAATATTTTTTTATGTTATTCTTTCAAATGCTTAGTTCTGTATTTTCTCGACAAACAGAAATTAATAAAATATCATTTTTGTGCAACAATGGAAATCCACGCTGGCAGCGCTGCCATAGGATTATATTTCCAGTTATTTATTTTTGCAAATTTCTCTTTGTCCTGTTTTATTAATTCCTCATATGAAAACCAAAATGATGCGTTTACAGCTTGTAATTCTTCCATTTTCTTTATAGATAACCGCGCCTGTATCATTGCATTTACTAAATCCTGTACACGCCAATGGCAATGTGGCATAATTTGCTCATATGGCTTAATAATTTGGGGTTCTTTCCAAGGTTCACCTGTAAATGGGCGATTGAAGGGATGGATATCAAACATAATCGAAAGTCCGTCTGTTTTTAATACTCTGTATATGCTTTTGTACATTGCCGCTATGTCCGCAATCCAAGTGTGTGTACCGTTTGATGTATAAACCAAATCAAAGCTGTTATCTTCAATATTTGAAAGCTGCGTTGTATCGTCACAGATAAAACGAATGTTAAGATTCTTTTTATCTGCAATTTCCTGCGCAAATTCTAATTGTCTCTCGCTGATATCAGTTGAAGTAACTTCTGCACCCAATAATGCAAAAGCAAAAGCGGCATGATTATCCCCACTTGAAGGTAACAGCACTTTCTTTCCATGCAATTCAGGTATATATTTATTTATCATTTGATATACTGAGGGATGAAAAGCACTGGTTGGCTCTTTAACTAATTCTTCAATTTTCACATTTGTTCTGAGTGATTGATACCAGTCTGATTCTGCCGTTTTATTCCAGCTATCTTTGATTTGCTTTAACCATTCTTCCACTGCAATGTCTCCTCTAAATTATATTTATTAAATTTACATTTATTGAATTGTTTAATACTATTATCTTACCACAAGCACGCTCTCATTTCTATTAAAAATTTCTCAATCTCTCTTTTCCTTATTCCGTTCAATCATCATCTGCCGAAACGATGTTCCATCGCTTTGCCTGTGTCCCTTGTGTAGACATTTGCCCTGCGTAGCTGTTCCCGCAACATTCCCATTTGCACATAGTTCCGTCCTAACCGGCTCATGTCTTTTACAGTTTATAACTCCCTTTGCCGCGGGGTTATTACTTGCCGAAATTGTTATCCTGTGATATACTTTTGAGGAAACGCTGAGAAAATCGATTGAAGCAGCGCAGAAATGAGGTTATTATGAAGGTAAACGAATCAGCCGAAAATTACTTGGAAACCATCCTGATTTTGAGCAGGAAGCATCCGGTAGTGCGTTCCGTGGATATTGCCGCCGAGCTCGGATTCAAAAAATCCAGCGTCAGCGTAGCCATGAAAAATCTTCGGGAAAAACAACATATTTCCGTATCTAAAGAGGGCTTTATCACGCTTACCGAAACCGGCCGTGAAATAGCGGAAATGATTTATGAACGTCACGAGCTTCTCTCCGATTGGCTGGCTCAGCTGGGCGTAGACCCCAAAGTCGCCGCAGAGGACGCCTGCCGCATGGAGCATGTCATCAGCAAGGAAAGCTTCGAAGCCGTGAAAAAATATATCGCCGGCAGTTAAATACCCGTCGTTTTTACCATGTGTAAATATTGTGATACAGCCTGTAATAGCCGCCTCCCAGCCGCACTCCCTGCAGCTGTATGGCAAAATTCTCTACGCCCAGCTTCTTTAACGCTTCATTCACATATCCTGTCATATAGGCGTCGCCGCTGTAAGCCTGCTCGACCGCGGCCCACTGACTTTCAGGCACCACATTGGTAAACTGCCTGTCTCCGCTTCCCAGTGCAACCATCTGCCGAAGGCAGTCATCATAATATTCCTCCATTGTGGAAAGCACTTCTTCGTCCGTTATGCCCGCCTCTGCCAGATCCGCCTCTCTTTCCTCCGTCTCTTGGGAAAGCCCCGCTCCCGTATTTCCTTCCGTCCGGATTCCGTCAAGCGTCAGCACATCCACGGGAGCCGGATAAGCCCCGCAGGCCGGCAAATAAACGGACATTCCCCGGCGCACATGAGTGCTTTCATATTCTTCATCCGATTGATTGTAATAATCATAGGTAGCCGGCTCCGTATCATCCCAGGTCACATCCACATTCGTAAAACCGTCCCCCAGCCCCACAATGTTCCACGCATGGTCCTCTCCCGAGTAGCCTGTACAATAATAACAGGGAATATCCATCTGCTGCAGCAGATACTGAAAGGCCCTGGCATAGCCTGCGCATACGCTCCGTCCGCCCACCAGGGCGCTGTAGGCGCTCTGATTCATAGCTGCGTTCCCGTCATACTCCACCCTGCTCACCAAGGCGTCATGCACATATTTCTCCTGCTCCTGTACGGAGTTCAGCCTGCTGCTCACTGTCAAAATCTCTTCCGCCGCCTTGTCAAAATCCAACTTTGCCTGCTCGAAAAAATAAACCGTATCGTTATATTTCAGCGTAATTTCCAGACATTCCCCGTTCGGCTTATATTTACAGGAGTATCCTGTCTCCATCCAAAACAGCTCCGGATGGTCGTTATACACAGCTTCAAAGACATTTTTCAGCTGTCCTACCATCACCCTTTCAGCGGGCGCATAGCTTGTATTCATCTTCAGAGCATTCGCATAAATCTGACGATACAAAAGCTGCAGCTCTTGTGTCAGCATGGCATAATAGGGATACTTTTCAGCGGGAAAATCAAGCCCTTCCCCCGTTTCTCCGGTGCCCAGAGTCTCTTCGAGAAGCTCCGCCTCCTCCTCTCCAATCTCATTGGCTTCCTCCTCTATCTGTACATAGCCGTTTCGCCCGTTGACCGTCTGGGGGATTTTTACCTGTTGTTCGCTTTCCGGCGGCACATAGCCCTCATCCCCGGAAAACAAAGCGTCGTCTCCGCTCTCCTTAAATACCTGAAAGTCGTCTTTTTCGGCGTCCTCCTGCTGTTCCCCGACAGTTCCCGTAACAAACAAAGACGGCTGCCCCTCATCCGGCCTGGTTCCATACAAACCCGAAGCAATTTTTTCGGTCAAAGCCGGATTCAAAGCACAAACCAATATACCTCCGCAGCAGACCATGAGCAATACTGCCACAATATAAAATAACCTCTTTAAAATTTTCACTTTCCTGCACCCTTTCCCGCTTGAAAAGCTCTCCGTATCAATCTCTTTTCTAAGGATGCACACGGATTTGCCGAAAGAACTGCCTCTTTGCAGCACAAATCCGGTGCGAGAAACGCTTTCATCAACGTCTCTCTAAGTGTAGCAAGATTCCACATTTTTTTCAATAAATTCTACTAAAATATCTATTGAAAACTCTTTTCGTTCTATACTATAATCTTTACATTACAAAAAGCGCCCGGTAATCAGCCGCTTTGGAAAGGAAAAGGTTCCGCAGACGGGAACCAAAAAGGAATATGTTTAAGAACGCCTCCCAGGAGAGCAAACAATTTTACAACCAGATATTTAAGCTGGTACTTCCTATCGTAATCCAGAATCTATTGAGCGCCGCCGTCAGCTCGGCGGATGTCATAATGCTCAACTATGTGGGCCAGTCCTCCATCTCGGCGGTAGCGCTGGCCTCTCAGTATGCCAATGTCCTTTTCTCTGTTTTTTACGGACTGGGCACAGGCGTAACCATGCTCTGCTCCCAGTATTTCGGCAAGGGGGATTTTAAAGCGATAGACGTGGTAGAGGGAATTGCCCTGCGTTTTTCCGTAAGCAGCGGCCTTTTGTTTTTCGGTCTGGCTCTGACCATACCCGAATACATGATGCTGCTCTTTACGGATGATACGGAGTTAATCGCCATTGGTGCTTCCTATCTGCGTTGTATGAGCGTGGCTTATCTGTGCTGGAGCATTGCCGAAATATATATGTCCGTCCTCAGAAGTATCGGACGGGTGACAATCTGTACCGTTTTAAGCACCATGACCTTCTTTCTGAATATTCTGTTAAATGCCGTTTTTATCTTTGGGCTTTTCGGACTTCCCAGACTGGAGGCCACAGGCGTGGCAATTGCCACCTCCGTTTCCCGGCTGGTTCAGCTTGGGGGCTGTTTTCTTGTGTCAACCGCAAGCAAGAATGTAAAACTGAATTTCCGCTATATGTTTATCCGAAACAAACTGCTCTTTAAGGACTTCACCCGTCTTTCCCTGCCCGCTCTGGGAAATGATATCGTCTGGGGGCTGGCCTTTTCCACCTATTCCGTTATCATAGGTCATCTCGGCACGGACGCCGTAGCCGCCAATTCCTTTGTATTGGTGGTACGAAACTTCGGCACGGTTCTCTGCTTCGGTATCGCCAGCGCAGGAAGTATTCTGTTGGGACAGCTTTTAGGTGAAAATCTTCTGGAACAGGCCAGAAACGGCGCGAAACGGCTGATGAAGCTCACTGTCATAAGCGGCGCTGTGGGAGGGCTGATTATACTGGCTGCCTCCCCCTTTGTACTTATCTACGCAAAAGCCAGTCTGACGCCTATAGCCCTGCATTATCTGAAGTTCATGCTTTTGATAAATTCTTACTATGTGATGGGCGCTGCCGTTAATACCACATTAATCGGCGGTGTTTTCAGAGCCGGCGGAGACAGCCGCTTCGGCTTCGTCTGCGACACCATCGATATGTGGTGCTACGCCGTCCCCTTAGGCTTCTTTGCCGCCTTTGTACTGAAGCTTCCGGTATTATGGGTCTACTTCCTCTTATGTACCGACGAATTTGTGAAATGGCCCTGGGTATTCAAGCGCTACAAGAGCGAAAAATGGCTGAAGAACATCACCCGTGATAAATTGTTTGAGTAGACAAAATCACCTCCATGTCCCCCTGCATTTCCACCTGCCCGAAGCCGGACGGAATAATCAAATGCGTCCCCTTCGACACCTGTCTGTCGTTTATTGTGCCTTCTCCTTTCAGCACACTGACTAACAGGAAGGGATATTCCTGTTCAAAAGCAATTCTGCTTTTCAGGCTCAGCTTCCATACCTTATAGTATTTGCATTGTGTAAGCAGATTCAATCTGTCCGTCGGAAACTCCTGGGTATGCACAATCCCCTTCTCTCCCGTCCGGTCCGGCACATTGATAACATCCATGCTTCGAGCCACATGCAGGGGCCTTGGCCTGCCGTCCGTCAATCTGCCATAATCATACACGCGATAGGTAATATCGCTGCTCTGCTGGATTTCCAACAGCATAACCCCCTCTGTAACGGAATGCACCGTGCCCGGCTCTATGGAAACAAAATCCCCTTTCTTCACAGGCACATAGCGAAGGAGCTTGTCATAGCTGCCTGCCTCAATCATAGAGACCAATTCCTCTTTTGTCCTGGCGTTATGCCCGATAATCAGACTGGTGTTTTCGGGACAATCCATAATGTACCAGCACTCGTTTTTCCCCAGACTTCCGTTTTCATGTATCGCCGCATAAGTGTCATCAGGGTGTACCTGAATACTTAACTTATCCCTGGCATCAATTATCTTTACCAAAAGCGGAAACTGCTTTGCCGTAATATTTCCGAATAATTCCCTGTGCTCCTCATACAGCCGGGACAAAGCCATCCCTGCGAATCGTCCTTCCCTTATCCGGCAGTCTCCGTGGGGATGGGCGCTGATTCCCCAGCACTCCCCGATGTTTGTGCTTTGGGAAACATAGGGGAACTCCGTTACCAGCCTGTTTCCCCCCCAGATATTTTCTTTCAGAACGGGCTCCAGGAATAGCAACTCCCCGGAGGCCTGGCTGCCTGTAAGCCTCCTCCCCTGGTCCTCACGGACCTCCTTCTGATATGCGCCGGAGGCTTCCCCCCCTGCAAAATTCTCCTTAAACATCCTGCAACCTTTCCACCGTTTTACGATGATTCTTTTTTTCTATTATCGCCAAAAAGTCCCCTCTTTATAAAGACTTATCCTCCGGCGGATGCAAATCCTGTACGCTCTCCTTCTCCACCAGATAGCCTTCCACGATATGACTGACTCTGCGGCTATTATCCCCCGCAAGCCTTTTTAACAGAATACGGATAACCGTCCTGGTCATCTCCTTACAATCTACTGCATAGGTGGTAATTCCCACATCCGAAGGCATCGGATTCCTGTCATTATCATAGCCCACCACCGAGATATCCTCCGGCACCCGGCAGCCCTTATCCCTCAGCGTCCGGATGAGAAGCTTCGCCACAAAATCACAATTACACACAAAGGCGGAGGGCATCCTCTCCGGAAGTATAAACTCGCCGTAACCGTCCCTCATACCGCTGCTTACATCTCTGTCCGGAATCACATAATCCTCTCTGGGCAAAATCCCATGCTCCAAAAGAGCCTTGACATAACCCAGATACCGGTCCGTAATACTCTCGGTGGCAAACAGCGTCCCCACATAGGCAATATCCCTGTGCCCTCTGTCAATCAGATAATTCGTCAACACATAAGCCCCATAATATCCGTCGGAAATCACACTGTCAATACCCAGCTTTGTACCGTAAAAGTCCAAAAACACCATGGGTACTTCCACCTGCTCTTTCAGAAAAACATCATAATCATAGCCGGGCTTACCGATGACTACCAGCCCGTCCGCCTTATCCTCTGCCAAAAGCCCCGGCAGTATCTTCTCCTTCTCCATGGTTTCCGAGATACATTCAAAAAATGTATAACTGTGCTTTTGAATCGCCTGCTCTGTCAATTCCTGATACATTCTCCAATAAAAAGAGGTATTGTAATCCTCCAGATACCGGGCAGAAATCAGTACGCCGATATGATAGCTTTTGGATTCGCCGGAAGGCTCGCTGCCGGCGGGCGTCTTATATCCCATCTCCTGCGCAAGCTCTATAATCCTGTCCCTCAATTCTTTACTTACGCCCTTTTGGCCTGACAGGGCCTTAGACACCGTGACAACACTTACATCCAGCCTTCCGGCAATATCCGACATCGTCACGGCCTTTTTTATCTTTGCCATTTTTATACCCCACGCGTGCTTCAGCACGCACTCCAATCAATATTTGAAAATTTATTTTCAAACTGATACCCCATTTTACCAGTCCATTTCCAGATGCTCAATAAATGCCGCCAGCTCGTCGGCCATCTGCTCCGCCTCGGAAATACGAATATGTCCCAAAGCTTTCCCCTATAACAGCCTTCCGATTCTGCCGCTGTAAATCAGCCTGCTGTCCGAGGGAAGAATTTTCATTTAGCGCCTCCCTATCTCCGTATCACTGTCATTCACAACGCTATGGCTCTTAATATAATCCATGATTTCGTCAAATTTGGTAAACGCCAAACCTACATAGCTGTCCGCACAGCCATAATAGATAGCGATTTTCCCGGACTCCGAATCATGAATCGTGGCACAGGGAAAGGTCACATTGGGCACAAAGCCTCTCTCCTCGTACCACTCCTCCGGCGTCAGCAGAAAGGTCTCACAGCGATATTTTACAATAGAAGGATTCTCCAGGTCAAGGATAGCGCCGCCAATACTGTATACATAACCGTTACAGGTGCCGCTCACGCCATGATAGAAGAGCAGCCAGCCCTCACTGGTCTCGATGGGCGCTGCTCCCCCTCCTATTTTCAGAGATTCCCACCATTCATTTCCCCTGCTCATCACATGCCTGTGCCTG
The DNA here is from genome assembly GCA_023667765.1 of Roseburia sp. GTDB lineage: Bacteria > Bacillota > Clostridia > Lachnospirales > Lachnospiraceae > Acetatifactor. The sequence goes on from JAMOZS010000051.1 coordinate 7,670, forward strand.
CCCCAATATATCAGGTCGGGACTCTCACTGATAAAGATATCGCCAAAAGGAGTATGTCCGCTGTCGGAAGGCCTGCTCAGCAAACAGTAATTGCCATGGATCTTTCTGGGAAACAGTACGGCATTGCGGTTGAAGGGCAGAAACGGATTCTCCAGCCTCACAAAGCTCTTAAAATCCTTCGTCTTTGCCATGCCGATAGCCGCCCCATAAAAATCCTGACACCAGATAATATAATAAGTGTCCTCTACCTTTACCAGCCTGGGGTCATAGGCATAAAGGGGCATAAAGGGCTTTCCCTCCTCGTCCACAAAAGGAATCTTATCCTTTTCAAAATCCCAGTGGAGGGCATCTTTGCTTCTTCCCAGATAAATATAGGGAATGCCGTTCGTCTGCTCTCCCCGGAACACCCCGATAAATCCATCCTCATAGGGCATCACGGCGCTATTGAAAATACGCGCGACTCCCTCAACGGGATTCCGCCCGATAATCGGATTCTCCCTGTAACGCCAGACAGGCGCCCCCTTCAATCCCTCCGGCTTCTCCTGCCAGGGAATATTCGGTACTGCGGGTGCAATCATTTTTACTTCGCTCATCACAATCCTTCTTTCTGCGCTGCTTTCTTGCCTATGAGTAGCTTTCTTACTCATGAGTAGCTTTCTCGCTCATGAACTGCATTCTTACTTATGAACAGCTTTCTTATTCATGAACAGCTTTCTTATTCATGAACAGCTTTGTGTCAAGCAACGCCCAGGCACAAAGGCTCTTTCATATATTTTAGCTTTATTTAGCTTAATTTAATTTGTATTTTTAGCTTATCATAAACAGTTTCAAAAGGCAAGCATAACTTTGCAGGAATCAAAAAAGGCAGTACCTGCATCTCTCCTACAGGTACTGCCCCCTATTTTTAGGGAAACGCTGATGAAAGCGTATCAGCTGTTGCTGAGTCGCTTCAATTCCTCCAGCATTTTCGGAAGCTCTGAAGCCATATTTTCATCGCTAAACTGACAGGTGCCAACCTTTTTATGTCCGCCGCCGTTATATTTCAGCATCAGACTTCCCACATCCAGTGTCGCGGTCTTATTCAAAATACTGTAGCCCACTGCGGCGCTGCAGCCCTGACCGCCTCTGCCGCTGACAATCCATGCCGAGATATTCTGCTCGGGATACATGCTGTAAATCATAAAGCGGTTGCCTGAATAAATGGGGTCAACCCCTCTTAAATCGGAAATAATCAGCTTGCCTTCCACTACCGTATGCGCCTGCACCATTTCCTTAAACTTTTCGGTCTGTTCAAAATAAACCTCAATACGCTCCCGCACATCCGGCAGCGCTAAAATTTCCTCCGTACTCATCGTACGGCAGGCGTCCATCAGCTCCTCCATCAGCTGATAATTGGGAATCGTAAAATTACGCCAACGCCCCAGCCCGGTACGGGGATCCATCAAAAAGCCGACCAGAATCCAGCCCTTGGGATTCTGTACCTCATCTATGGTCAGATTCCCTGAGTCTACCTTATCTACCGCCTCCATCATATCGTCAAACTGCGGGAAACGCTCCCTTCCGCCATAGTACTCATAAATAATCCTCGCACAGGAAGGTGTGATACGACTCTCTCCCTTATACTTCCCTGCCAGCTGCAGTCGTTCATGCTCGCTGGAGTGATGGTCAAACCATAATCCACAACCCTCAACATAAGGAACATTCGCAAGACAATCGTTTTCATTTACCTCTATCAGCCCATCCTGCAAGTCCTTGGGATGCGCAAACTTCCAGCAATCAATAATCCCTGCTTCTTTTAGCAATGCTCCACAGGCAAGGCCGTCAAAATCAGAACGTGTAATCAGTCTCATAGCCCGTCTCCTTTTTACAGAAATATAGGCAGAAATCTGCCCTTTTACAATTTATCATAACTATACCAAAAATTGTGACATTTCGCAATGAAAATTTTCTTATGCGTCATTCATCTTTTATGAATGCGAGGGCCGAACTGTTATCCCATCTGTATCTCTACGAGATTGTCCAATGGTATTTGTTTTCCATCCTCCAGAATCATCTCCCGCCTAAATTCATCTATCTTTTTTACAACCCCCGTCAGGGATTGATAGCGTCCGCCTGCTTTACTCTCGTCTGCCTCAAAATAGGAAAGCGTCACCCGGGGCTGCTCCTTTAAATGAATTCTCAACCTCTGCAGACACTCATCCAGATACGCCCTCGCATCCTCCTCCAGCTCCACTTTGTCCTCTGTAAGCCTTGCCGTCTCACGTATAGCGGCCGCATGACCTGTGAGCGCCGCAAAAGGGGAAAACTGTGCCGCCCGGTCATAGACAGACATTTGAGGATGGGAAGCTGACACAGGATGAGGCAGCTCTATGATATCCTCATAGCGACATATATCGTTATTGCCGTTTCTCACGAATTTACCTCCTTTACCGGATGTTATCAGGCCTTATGGCCTCCAATCTGTGTGTTTCTCTGAATGGCAGTTGCCCCTTCCTCCAAATTTATACCCTTTACCACCGCATTTTTCCCATACTTTTTCTTGATGTCAAGTACTGCCTTCTGCATCCTCTTTTCCCGCTCCAGTCGAGCCTCCTCCTTTTCCCCCTCTCTGGAAAGAGCCTCATAATCCGTAAACAGGTCCAACTGGGTGTAAGCCTCCTGTTCGTTTAACAGATCCTCCCCAACCACATGATTTGCCCCTACCGTCACTCTTCTGACCAACAGCTTCCGATTCGTAATCCTGTCATATAATTCCAGCACCGCCTGTGTAATCAGTCTGGCAGAAGAGGTCTGTCTGGAAAGATTAGCCGTTCCATGTGCGTGCTTTGGGATTTTTCGCCCATACCGGTCTGTCACTATCTCGCCCTGATAAGGCTCCCCCCGTGCAGAATCCGTCAGATTCTCAATGTCATAGCCGATAGTCAATACCATCTGGTCCGTCACCAGTCCCTTTTCCACCAGTTCCAATGCCAAAGCATCCGTCATCTCCTGCACAATCAACCTGGCCTTCTCAAAGGAATAGGGACAGTGCAGCACCTGACCCGAGCTGATACTGTTTGACGAGGGCCTATAGGCCTTGATATCCGCCATAGTGCAGGGTTCCCATCCCCAGGCGTGGTCAATCAGAAGCTCTGCATTGACGCCAAACAGCTTATAAAGGAGCTCTTCATTATGAAAATCCTCCCTGCCTCCCAGGGAACATCGGGCCACATCCCCCATGGTAAAAATACCGTTTTCTTCCAGCTTTTTCGCATAACCTCTCCCTACGCGCCAGAAATCCGTCAAGGGCCGATGCGTCCACAGCTTCCTTCGATAGGACATTTCATCCAGCCTTGCAATCCGCACCCCCTCTTTATCCGGCTCCACATGCTTCGCCTCAATGTCCATAGCCACCTTGCAAAGATACAGGTTGGAGCCGATGCCCGCGGCTGCCGTTATCCCGGTGTGATCCAACACATCCTGCACCATTGTCTTTGCAAGCTCCTCAGGCGTCATGCCATAAGCATCCAAATAAGCCGTCACATCCATAAATACCTCATCCACAGAATAAATATGCATGTCCTCCGGTGCAATGTACTTTAAATAAATATGATAAATCCGGGTACTGTATTCCATATAAAAAGCCATTCTGGGAACCGCCACAATATAATCCACAGCCATACCGGGCTTTTCCTCAAGCTCTGCAGCGTCATAAGAAGAGCCGATAAATTCATGCCCCGGCGCCAGATTCTTTCGCTGTCGGTTTACCTGGGAAACCCTCTGCACCACCTCAAACAGCCTTGCTCTGCCGGATATCCCATAGGCCTTCAGGGACGGAGAAACCGCCAGACAAATAGTTTTCTCCGTCCTGCTTTCGTCAGCTACCACGAGATTTGTGCTCAGCGGATTCAGTCCCCGTTCCACACACTCCACCGAAGCGTAAAAGGACTTTAAATCAATCGCTATATAAATGCGCTCCTTCACGGCTCTCACCTCTTTCCCAGACCTGCGTCTTTAGCCTGTTCCTCCTGTTATTTTAATCTATCTCACGCCAAAGAGCAACAAAAGCCTGGAATCTCTCAGAATCTTTTGACATTTTTATATACTGTGTATATAATATTATAAGAATGTTTTTTCCAAATTTCACCGTAATCATACTATTATATGGGGAGGAAACACCGTGAAAAAATTAATGATTATGTACCACCCTGTAAAAAAAGAAATCCGCTTTTTTGCAAAAGTCAAAGGAGAATTTCTGGAAGTTCCTTACGCTATGTGCGCAAACCTTCTCCCGTATTCTCCCGAACAGGGTGAATTCCTGCTTCAAAATCAGGGCAATCAGTTTTTTAACGACATCTGGGAACAATTCTCCCGGGAGAAAATCAGTCTGGTCTTTAAAGGCACCTTAATTGACTACGAGGACTTCTGCGAAAAAATCGCAGAATATAATAAGTCCACAGGTGAGGAACGCTTTATCGTCGGCGATTTTATAGAGCTTCCCGCGGTCACGGAAATCTTTAACCGTATCAATGAATTTTGTGAAGATACCATACGGGTTTTTGATTCTGAACTGCAAGACTCTGAAATTAAGCAGTCCTTTCAGATTCGGAAGCATGAGTTTGAAAAGAAACGGGATTTGCTCAATCAGGGCGATATCAATCTGTGTCTCGTGGGTACATACAGCTCCGGTAAATCAACCTTTATCAATACTTTAATTGGCCGGCGCATTCTGCCTGAGAGTATCAACTCCGAGACAGCCAAAATGTTTCGCATACGAAATAACAGTACTCCTTCCGTTTCCTTTACGCTGGGCTCCCATGAATCCGGCGAACCGAATACCGTGACCATTTCCTGGGATATTGATAAAAACAAATTTGTATTTTACTCGAAGGACACCTGCGAACATACCAAGCGCAAAATTCAGAATGAGATTAATAACTCACTGGTATTTCATCTGCAGCAGCATGAACAGCTCTACCAGATTTTAAAGGCAATCAACGAGCTGCCCAACACTCCTACAGAGGATACTCCTGAGTTCGTAGAAGGCATTATCGACGTCAACTTCCCGATTCAGCTGGATCCTAATATCAGCTTTACTTTCTATGACACACCGGGTACGGACAGTAACTCCAACGAACACCTGTTGGTATTACAGAAAGCGCTGCAGCAACAGACCAATTCCATCCTGATTGTGCTCTATGAACCCACTAAGATGGAGGGCGCCGGCAATTCTACACTGTATAAGCTGATTAAGTCCTCCCGGGAAAATGAGGGAACCAAGGACCAGGTGCATATCGACCTGACGCGCTCCTTACATATCATCAACCAGGCGGATACCAGAAGCCTGATTGACTTAGGCAATCTGAAAAACAAAAAAGTAGGCATCTCCTTGAAGGAGACCGACAAAATTTATAATGAAGAAACGGAATATATCGATTTATCCAAGGAGCGACTGTTCTTTGTCTCCTCCAAGGCCGCTTACATCGCAAAGGCTATCGAGAATAACATAGATACCGAGGACGAACGCCACTGGCTGGCCAACCACAAAAACGAAATCAACAACACCCCTGTCGCCGACCCTCTGCTGGCCAAAAACGAGGACGCCGGAATCGAGACCGGTATGTATTTCAAGCTCAACAAAATGGCGAATGCCGACAACGATACCAGGCAACAACTGTCCGCCTGCATGGAGGAGCTTAAGAAATGCGACGACCCCAGCGACAACAGCTTGTATCCCATTCTTCACAGAGTGTATGTCAATTCCGGCATGTATGCCATAGAAAAGGAAATTGTAAAATACGGTCAGAAATACGCTCTGGCGGTAAAGGCAAAGGGTTTATATGACAGCATTTCCAGCGTGGTAAACTTCATAAAAGATGACTATCAGGCAATCGAGGCTCAGGCAAGGCTTTCCAAGGAAGAGATATCCGCAAATATCCAAACCATGAAAACCACTATGGTAACCGATATTGATAAAACCTATGACAGCTATCTGACTACATTGACGCCTGAAAATCTCTTCTCCCACTTCTCCGAGGTAGAGACTTTGAATGCAATTATTGAGAGCCGCAAGGTACAGGCTTCCAAAATTGCAGATAAAATGAAATGGATTGCCGTTCGTCCCGAGGTCTTTGAGGAGAAAAACAATATTATCCGTCAGGAGCTGAACCGCTATCTGGTAGAGATTGACGACTACTACAAATCCAATAGAGAAGCTATCTTAAAACGCCAGATAGAGGAACTGAAAGCCCGTCTGGTAAAAACCATCACCGGCTACAAGGGCATTGACGAGGAGTTGGTAAAACGTATCGCAAACGTATCCGATACGCAAGTGCCCCCCTCTTCGCTGAAAGCTCTGCGCATGGATGAATATATCAACAAGCAGAAGGCTATCTTCATCTTCTCTACTAACGATAAAAAATCCTACAAGAACGATATCGAGGCCATGTTTGCCAGCACCACAAAACAGCAATATGACTCCTATATCGCAGAAATTATAGAGGTGGCACAGTCCCGAACGACGGAGCTAATCAGGGAATTCAAGAACAACATTGACATCATCTCCAGTAATCTGGAATTCTTAATTAATGATGAAAAGCGGGCTGCCGAAATGCAGAAAAAAGCAAAGGCTGTACTGGATTTGGTGGAAGCCAAGGATAACGAACTGAACCAGCGAATCTGGGGTGAACTGAAGTAAACAATCAAATATAATAACAAACGCCCTGTGATTACTGCTATCACAGGGCATTTGTTATATCTTTCTTTTATTCTGTTTCTCTCAATTCACTTTTGTGTTCTCTTTTTATCAATTACCTTATTTATCCATAAATCGACAAAAATGTCCATGGGCGGACGGTTATTTGGTTATCTTAACCTTTTTAACCGTACTGTAAGAGCTGTAAACCTTACGTCCCAACGAGTTCAGCTTATATGCTCTGACTCTCACATAATAAGTCTTACCCTTGGTGAGCTTCGTCAGCTTCTTGCTGGTGCTTGTGGTGGTTACCACTTTTGTCTTTGACTCCGCAAAATCCTTCGCCAATGAATAAGAAATCTCATATCCCTTCGCTCCGGACACCTTGTTCATCTTTACCTGCAACGCTTTTGCAGCGGAATTCTTCACCGACTTAATGGTAGGCTTCTTTACAGATACCTTTTCGCCGATATAGTAATTTACCTTTATATTTCCGGTGCAATTGCCTTTGCCGATAATCGTGATAACCTTAACGCCGATACTCTTTGTGTCAGAAGGATAGCTAACCGTATAATCCGTATTCTTCTTTAAGGTAACGCTGCCTGACTTCACGGTAACCGTCGGCTTACAGGACTTCTTATTATAGGTGTAATCTACCTTGCTTAAGATAACATCGGAAGCCGTTATCTTTCTCTTACTGATAGTGAAGTTTAAGGTCTTTGAGCCGGTATAGTTACCAATACCCTTTATCACTACCGTTGCCCTTCCGGCCTTCTTATTATCAGAGTAAGTAACCTTGAAGTCCGTATTCTTACTTAATTTCTTCGTTCCGTCCTTTACGGTTACGTCGGGCTTCATCGCCTTGCCGGTGTATTCCTTGTTGGTATACGCCAGAGTGGCTGCCGCCCTTGCAATATCCTTTGCTGTAATCTTAAAGCTTCCGGTTGCCGTTCCCTTATAGTTCCCTATGCCGGTAATCGTAACAGTCGCTTTTCCTACATTTATATTATTACTGTACTTTACGGTATAATCCTTATTTATCGTTAATGTCTTATTGTTCCCGGACACAACGCGGAGCTGACCGCTTGTAAGATTAATCGCCGAACCGGTATAGGTCATATCCTTACCGTTATTTACCGTAATCGTACAACCTGACACCGGTGCAGGTAAAATTTTAAAGGTTGCTGTGGCAACGCCTGTGTATTTTCCTTTGCCGGTAACAGTCACCGTATAATTACCCTGATTCATACAGGAATTTGAGCTATAGCTTACTGTATAATCCGTATTCAGCTTCAACTGTGTGCCCTGAGCATCCTTTACCACCACCGTAGGCTTATGAGCGGTTCCGTCATAGGTAATATTCGGAATGGGCTGTATCGTACACTCCTGCAGCGAGGTTCCCGTACGAACCTTAAAGGATACCGCTCCCTTAGAGGTTCGTGCTGTGACCGTCGCCGTCTGACCGGCCGTCACCTTGGTAATCTTACAACTGTGCGTTGTACCCTTGTTGGCAGGCTCCAGCTCCACCACATTGGAAGGAGACGCCGACCACTGAACCACCTCCTGACTGGTAGAATCCTGCAGCATCGCATATACCGTAGTAGCATTTACAACATCCAATCCGCCGGAAATTACTGAAATACCGGTAGCGGAATTAGAAGTCTTAATATCCTTGATGGCGCTGGGATTGTAAACCGTAATCTCAAACTGCTTCACAAGCTGTTCACTGTTAAAGGTCGAAGCAGGGGAAATGGTAATCGTAGATTTTCCCTGTAAAGCTCCCTTTAAGATATAACCGCTGCTTGTTTTCTCTATAGTGACTGCCGTACCGGTAGCCGTTACCTGGTAGGTATCCGTAGCATCTGAGGGAGAGGTCAGTACCGAGAGCTGTAAAGTTTCTCCTGCGCCGATTCCTTCCGTACCGTCCGTGTTAAATGCAACGCCATTGCTCCGCTTCAACGTATACTCCAGAGAACTGAAGGGTATGACCACATTGACCTTACAGGAGGCCGTTTTGCCGGAATCTGTCGTGGCAGTAACCCTTACGGGCGTCTCCGTTATGGCAACTCCTGTAATATTTCCCCTGTTATCCACTACCACCGCGCTGGTATCCGAGCTGGTCCAGGTAACGGAATCGGTGGAATTTGTAGGAGTAAGCGTCGTCGTCAGCACGCTGGCAGTTCCCTTTGCCAGTGTCACCACACTGGTATCCACAAGCTTGGTTCCGTTATGTAACAAGGTAATGCCCGTTGCGGGAACAACCACCTTAATCCAAAAAGGAGTTTCCGGATTATCAATATTATTTCTTACTACAATTTTTACAGTACCCGGCTTCTTGGGCGCGATGACAATTTTCTGAAGCTTATTATCCCAGGTCACCTTGGCAATATCTTCACTCTCACACTCCGCCGTATAGGTATCATTGGAGAGCTGTCCATTCTGATATCCCTTTACCAGAACATTATGGTTCTTTCCGGTTGCAATCACATAAGGAGTAACATCCGAATAATCGCTTATCGTCTGTGCCGTATCATTTGTGAAAACCATTTGTTTCGCCGGAATACGCTCTTCTACCGTCACATTAATTTGATTAGTGGCTTTAGAGTGTTCATCCAGACCGGTAGCTCTCACCTTAATGGTTGCATCCCCTGTTTTGGTACTACTGGAAAGAATAATACAGCTGTCCCCGGTATAGGAGCCTTGGGTTACCGTTCTTTTTCCCTTTTCATCATAGGAAACAAAGCTGATTAAATCGCTGTCTGTAGACCACACCAGCTTCTCGTCTTCACTGGCTGCGGTATCCCTGACGCCCTCCAGCGTAACCTCCCTCTGCTGTATCATCTTCGTGGAATTCGTGCTGTTGGAAACGCCGTCCACCTTTAAGCTGATTGTTTTAATAGGCGCCTTGACCGTAAGCTTTATTTTCGGCGTCTTTACCGTTCCGTCCTCTGTCTGCACCCACAGATTCACCGTTCCCTTAGCCTTGGGAACAATAACGGCGTTCTTCAGTGTGGCGTCCTCTGTTTTTGTCACCACCTTATCCTGGTCCAGCATCCACACATAGTTGGGGTAATATACATCATCGCCGATTTCATTAATCCAATACTTTAGGGTACTCTCTGCCTCATCTACATATAATACTTCCGAAGTTTTGGCATTTTCCGCTGTATCCCAGGTTTCCCCCTTCTTTAAAGTCAGACTATCCGGCTTCTTGATTGCCTTCACCAGAACATTAATATTCTTCTCCTGTAAACGCGTTCCGGAATTTGTTTCCTGAATAATGGCCTTAACCGTAACAGTTCCGCCCACACCCGCCGTGTAGGCACCCGTATCGGAATTCAGTGTAAGAACTGTGCTGTTTCCGACCAATACCCATTTTATGACCTCCTGGGGGTCATCCTTGACAGGCTTTGCCGATAAAACGCCGCTCTCTCCCTCATTCAAAACAAGGGCCGTACTCTCTACATTATTGTTATAAGTTTTAAAATTTTCCGGTTTGCTAATGAATTCAGCCCTGTAAACATAAAGAGGAAAGGTCTTTGACTTGGAACCACCCAGCGCTATCGTAAGATTACCCTTTTTAGCAATTGTGGTATAGTCCTTTGCCAATGCCTGTATCGTCAATATGGTCTTATTATTTGTCTTATCATGACTCACAGTACATATCGGTTCCGAATTATATTTAGAGTTTTTTGTATCTGCTGTCGGATATCTCAAATGCGCAGTACCTGAAATATAGGGTTCTTCCACATAAGAGCCAAGCAGCTCGCACTCTATGGTTACAATCTGATCCTTATCCAGCTTAATGGAATTTGTCTTGGTATCATAATGGGTAATACCGGTATGGGAAGCGCATTGATCACAGGTAATCCCCGTAATTTTTATTTCGCTCGCCGACTGCTTGAAGCTTAAAACAATCTCCCTGGTATCGCCCCCGCAGGACGCAACAATAGTAGCAGAATCCTGCTGGTCCTTCCCTGAAGCAATCGTCTCACCAATACATGCCGTAACCTGATATATGGTGCTGCCTGCACCAAAATAAGGCAGATTACTGATACTCCCTGCGGTATCCAGTTTTACAATGGAAGCGGCTCCTTCCTTTACACTGAAGGTGACCTTTCCTTTGGTTGAATCCGCCGCCACATACAAATTTATGTTCTGGCCGGTCCACAGATTTTCCAGCGCATTTCCTTCCGCATTGGTAAAAGTATGTCCAAATTCAGACAAAGCCTTATCCTCTACCGTAAGGGTAAACTCCTTCGTATCTGCGCTGGATTTTCCCTGGGCCACAATCTGATATGTACCTGACGCATTTGCTGCAATCTGAAATTCCTGTGTCAAAGTGTACCATGCGCTGCCGGCGCTTACGGCCTTATTTCCTACCGTCGCAATATCTGACGTGGCAGCGCCATCCTTTAAGAACTTCCAGGTTACCGCTTCATTCTGCGTACCTATATTTACCGAAAGCTTAAATGACTGTCCCTTCCAGTACTTAACCTTTGTTAAGTCTGTACTTCCGGCATCAACGAGTTCCAATGTTGCGTCAGATGCAAATGCAGAGTCTGCTGCCTGCACCGTCATAACCCCTATCGGTGTAAACGTAAACACGCCTGCAAGCAAAGCAAGCCCCATAAAGACCGCCGCAACATGTCTGAATACCTTTTTCATTACCTTCTCCTCCTTTTTAGAATAGGGAAAGCCCCTTATTTATATATTATACTGTGAAACATAATTTTACAAGTAATATTTGGCAATCCGTGATGTTTTCGTACTGTTTTATGGTAACAGTTTGGCCTTTCGCTGAACTGTTACGCTTGCTGCACACAAAATAAGTTTCATCTCAATTGCTCATAGATTTCTCCCGTGTCAAACTCCGGGGCGAAAGGAACAGCCGCCTTATATATCCGTCTGATTACCTCCAGCTCTTCTTCCAGCTCCTGTGCGATTACCTCCGGCGGCTTGTCTTTCCTGATTTTACGGCATACCAGTTCTATAAGCTTCCTTGTTTCCCCCTCCTCTCGCCCTTCTTCTCGCCCTTCTTCTCGCCCTTCTTCTCGCCCTTCTTCTCGCCCTTCCTCCCTCACATCCATTTCCC
>JAMOZS010000052.1 GCA_023667765.1 Roseburia sp.
TTGGTACTTTGGGGGGATACGCCTGTTTTTAAACTGCAATTTGCGGAAACTCAAGGCTTTGCCGTACGTTTTTTATCACAAAATATAGCTGACTTGTCCTCTGCAGCTCCGCCCTCACCTGTACACCGACATCTATGACTGCTGCCATACCTTGTGAAAGTTCCCTAGGCAGGTAGCCTATGTATGCATACCCTACTCCCTGAATACCTATCACAACGGCCACTGCATATCTGTCAAATGCGTTTGCCCTGTCACATCTGAGATATGTGGCGAGTTCCTCCGGCTTCCTGCCAGCTATGAACTGCAGCAGTTCCTGGCGCTTCCCCCGGGTAACGCCGGACACGCGGACTTACATCCCATCCTTTATGCACCTCCATGCTGTCCGGAATGCCTGGGATAAGGAATAGCCGAGCTTATGTAACTGATTTGCCATGGTTGCTACTACCCTTCGGGTTGTCCTGATATTCTTCATGTTGGTTTCTCCTTTCTTTTCTTTTATGTATTTATTCTACATTATTATGTAGATATTATCAATATGTCATTAAAGAAAATCTATATATTTTTGTAGATTTTTTATTGTATTATATAGAAACATGCGCTATAATAAAACGCAGAAAGGAGGGAAAACAATGGCTTTTTCTTATGACAAATTGTGGAAACTACTTATCGACAAGAAAATGACTAAAGAGAATTTTCGTTTATTAATTAAAGCTTCCCCAACAACAATAGCTGCTATGGGAAAAGGTGAAGGAATATCCCCAAAGGTCTTAGAACGCATATGCATGGCTTTTGATTGCCAGCCGGGAGACATTATGGAATATGTGCCAAACCAACCTGGCCAAAATTCCCGAACTTCACGGCGTCTTGATAAAGAGTTGGAATGGCTCAATCAACGTACAGAGCCACAGCATCTCATGGATGCAGGAATGAACCAGCGCACTGAGAATTGGTAACTTCCCTGCAAAATGGATTATAGACTAGGCAAATCCGCTTATAGTCTATCTATCCCAAAATGAAACTATTGTTTTACAACCAAAATCAAAACCAACGAAAGAAGGCGCTAAGATGAAACGCATAATATTAACATTTTTATTTATATCCATGATATTATCATCGGCCGAATGCGTAATGAACCTTCAAAACAAAAGGAACCAAACCCAATCTTGGAAAAAATCTATATGAACAATACTCCGTTATTGTAAAAGACACTTGATTTCTATATATTTAAAATTCTATGATGATACTACTTTCCAAGGTCTTGACACAAACTATAACAGCTATCACAGAACCTATGCCGGTGTGGTTCTTGACGAGAGAGTGGGCGTAACCTTTGGCAGTGATGTGTTCACGGATTGGACAGAGCATATAAAAGACACTGATTCGATTCTCGGAAAATTCAAATAGCCTATGCCAAAGCATAACCACACATAATAACCAAGAAAGGAAGTGTTACAATGCCAGCATTACAACCGCAACCAGTTCTTACCACTCTGGAGGAATACGAAGCTCTCCCAGAAGATACCAGAGCAGAGGTCTTTGACGGGCATATCTATTACATGGCCAGCCCTTCACAGATCCATCAGACGATTTCCATGCAACTTTCAACCGCTCTGAACAACTATATACTCAGCAAAAAGGGAAACTGCCGCATATTCAGCGCCCCATTTGATGTAAAGCTGTCAGACCTGCCGCTGACAATTGTCCAGCCTGACATCATGATAATCTGTGATAAGGACAAACTGGATGGAAAGCGGTGCAACGGCGCCCCCGATTTCATCATTGAGATTGTTTCCCCTGGGAATCCGTCTGATGATTACATCCGGAAACTGTATTATTACAAGAATTACGGCGTCCGGGAATACTGGATTGTGGACCCGAAGCGCCGAACCGTAACCGTAAACTATTTCGAGGGTGATATCCTCAGCGTAACATACAGCTTTGCCTCCACCATCAAGGTAAATATTTATGACGATTTATATATTGACTTCTCCCGGATAGAACAGCTGCTGTAACCAGTATCCGCATCAGAAAAGAACAATGCCCCTGCTGGCAATCGGCAGAGGCTTTGCTTTTGCCCCATTTTGCCCTCTCCCTTGCCCGTCCTGCTGCCTTTTGCCGTCCAGACGATATTTCAATAACTGCTTATTCTTTCATCTTTTCTTCTAGCCACTGCTCAAAATTGCCTTTTAGATTTTTTTCAATATATATCCTCTTCATAGCTTCATATGAATCTAAAAAACTTGCTCCCAATTCATCTGTTCCAATTTTACTCATCTCTATAAAACAATTCATTGCGTCAGTCTTTATTCACTTTCACCACAGAGCACAAACATGCCCGTCATATGATAAAATGCCGTTCCGGCAGACACCGGAACGGCATGAAACGTATAAATTTTAATCTTTCTTCTACCTTTATTTTACTACTTTCACCGTAAATACCGCCTTTGCTCCGCTCTTGGTCGTCACTGTGATGGTTACCGTTCCACTGCCTTTGCCGTCACCTTTCCTGCACTGTCCACAGCGGCGACTGCCGTATTCGAACTTTGATACGTCACAGTATCGTCCTCTGGATATATGGACGCTATCTTTATAATTGTACTCCCGCCGGCCTGAATCGTGGCTCCGCTGGCCGTCAGACGAATACCCGGGTCGGGCATTTCCCTGACTGACGTCACCTTAAATCCCCATTCCGTAGAGAATCTGTCCGACTGCAGTTTAATCCGGATGGTATCTCCCTCCACAGCAATCGTCTTTCCCGCCAGTTCGGTTCCGGTATATTCTCCAATCAAATTCCCCTTCCCGTCGTATAGATACAGATAGTCATACTTTTCCTCAACTTTAGTTCTCGAATCAAAAACCACCTCCAGTTTCTTTTTACCCGGGAGCGTATAGCTCCAGATATCATTACAGTTATTCTCATAGTCATGCGGACTCTCCAGTTTATCCACCGCATTCACATAATACATATTTCCTGAAATAGTTACGGTGCAGCTTCTCTTTACCCCGCTGCCGTCCTCCGCCTGTGCCGTAATTTCCGTCGTTCCCCCGGAAACCGCTGTGATAAGACCATCCTCGTCCACCTGCGCAACCTCCGGAGCCGAGGACGTCCACTTGATTTTCTTGTTCTGCGCATCCGCAGGATAGACAGATGCGGTAAGCCGGAACGTCTCCAGCAGACTTAGTGTCAGCGAAGTTCTGTTCAGCGAGATAGAGGTTACCGGCTGAACCACCGTCACCTGGCAGGAGGCGCTGACATTGCCGGCCGTCACTTTAACAGTGGCCGTACCTGCACCTACGGCTGAAAGAATCCCGCCTTCCTTTACAGTCACTACCAAGGTATCACTGCTTCTCCAGTCCACCTCATCTGTAAAATCTGACGGCGTCACTGTGATTGTCAGCGTAGTACTTTTACCTTTATTCATCGTAATCTGGCTTTTGTCTAATACGACCTGCGTTGCTGGAACATCATTTTTTACAAAGGCAGCTCCCACAGAACCCGCCCACTTCTCGGCATAACTGCCGGAAACGCCGTAGACCGTCATTTTCTTCGGATAACTGAAAGCATTACTGCCAATCGCCTTGACTGCCCGGGGAAGCGTCAGCTCAGAGAAATATTGTCAAGTGTGTTTGTAAACTTTTATTATCAAAGTGAGCATACGACAAACACTGAACAAAAAAAACATAACCATATCTGTATGAAGCGTAAAATTTTTATCATAAAACTTCCTCTGAAATCTAATTTTTTTCCAAAGCAAAACTGTCAGCCCCAGCAAGCATCATCTTCACAGACAAACAGCTCCCGTCCATCTCTGCACTGATGCATCCTCCCATCGTTTCCACGAATTGCCTGCACAGATAAAGCCCGATGCCGCTTCCTCTGTTTCTTGATTTATCCTGCGTGTAGAATCTGTCAAATATCCGGGCTGTGTCGATATGAGTGTCTACAGGATTTGACACCGTTATGATTGCCTTTCCATTCTCCTGACTGGTATAAAAGAAAACATCACCGCTTGTATATTTTATGCCGTTTGAAATCAGATTCTGGATTACCCTGTTTAACAGTTCCCGGTCAGCCAAAACCATAACCGGCTTATCCGGGTCTTCTAAATGCGGCGTTATGCCCTTTTCCTCAAAAACAGGATAGCTGGCAAGTATCTGCTCACAGAGCAGGCCTGCCGCATCTACCTTTTCTAACTTTGGACTATAGCCCTGCGATTCAAATACAGACAACTCAAAAAAATCATTAATCAAAGAATTGCAATAATGCGCCCGCTCCAAACATATCTTTATAAGTTCTTTTGTTTTTTCATCATTGCATTCCTTTTCTGCCAGCTGCAGATAACCAATGACCGAAGTTAGCGGTGTTTTCATATCATGGGATATGTCCGCTATGGAAGATTTTAATGCCGCAGAAGATGCATTACTTTTGATGATTGTCTGGCGTATTTTTTCAAGCAGTCCGTTAATTTCTAATACGACTGCTTCTATATCGCTATCTATCAGCTCCACCGTCACAAGAGGGTTTGCTTCATCCCTCAGCTGTATGGAGACAACCTTTAACTGTTTTTTCAGTCCGTAATATTTTCCCGCCCAAAATACTACAGCGGCAAAAAGTATGAATATGATAAAATATTCCACCGCTGTATCATCTCCTTATCCTATCTCAGCTTTTCTGAAAACAAAGTATGTTGCAGTCAGCGAAATAACAATCACAGCTGCTGCAAGTGCCGCCGACAATGCAAGCGTTTCATTATCGCTTGTCTGTGCAAGGCTAAAACAAGTCAGCTTAAAAACACTATCACTGATAAAATTTCTAAGAATGTTGCAGGACACAAAGCTGAAAACAACTGTTACCGCTATTCCCAATGTAACTTTTCTGAGGGAAAAAACAATAAACATAACGATACAGATGTTGGCGCATATCTGCAGCATGACTACCAGCAGCCAGGCAAAATCCGTAACAGAAAATATGCTGCTGTCAAACCTGTATTTAACCGAAAATCCCAGAACCGTTGCAAAAACATAGGTCAGATGAAGCAGCACTGCCATAATAACGGCAGGAATCGTTCTTACCATAAATACGGAAAAACGGCCGTATCCTATTTTTATTTCATTATGTATCGTCCGATTCAGAAAATCATTTCCTGCAAACCATGCTGTAACAAGGGAAACGATAAACATAAAAGAGGTATCGCAAATCGAAAGGGAAAACACCGCTGCCGTATCCAGATTTTCGGGCAGTTTAAGGAATCCGAGGGCGAACCCTGCCGCTGCGAGGACAGCCGCCGCAAGATACAAGATTATAAATCTTTCCGCTTTATATTTTTCGATTATTAACTGATTATGCATTGCAGCCACCTCCCGTAATGCCAAGGAAGTATTCTTCAAGGCTTTGTTCCGTGACTGAAAATTCCTTCGTGACAATATGATTCTCCATGAGAAGTTTTGCTACCCCCTCTGCCCTGTCAGTGTGCGAGAACAGATGCAGGGTCTCGTCATCAAGACAAACGTACTCCGCACCGCCTAACTTCTTCTCAATGACCGTGATACATTTCGGCAGCTCAGAAGTCTTTATCTTTATATATTGTCGGCATTTTTCGTCAAGCTCCTCATGAGTCAGCGATTCGATTATCTTTCCTTTGTGGATAAAATAATAATCAGTGGCAAGCAGATAAAGCTCGTTAAGGATATGGCTTGACAGGAACAGCGTTACATCATTCTCCTCATTCAGTCTTTTGAGGAGATTTCGCAGTTCGGATATGTTTTTCGGATCAAGACCGTTGATTGGCTCGTCCAAAATAAGCAGTCTCGGCTTGCCCACAAGGGCCATTGCTATGCCAAGCCTCTGTTTCATGCCCATAGAGAACTTTCTTACCTTCTTATCCTTAACCTCGGTCAGCCCCACCATTCCCAGCAGCTGATTGCATATATCCCTGTCGGGATTGCCAATCAGAATACGCTGTAATTCAAGATTACGGTAAGCTGTGTATTCCTGATAAAGCGCAGGGGCTTCAATGGTACTGCCGATATGCCGGCGCATTTTTAGAATGTCAGACGGCTCATTCTTCCCGAACAGCGACAAGGAGCCGCTTGTAGGATAAAGCAGCCCTGTCAGCACTTTCATCAGCGTGGTCTTGCCTGCGCCGTTCTCCCCAATAAATCCATAAATATGCCCTGCTTTCAGCGTGATGGAAACATCGTCCAGAGCCTTGAAATGATGGTAAGACTTTGAAATGTTCCTCGTTTGCAATATTACATTTTCCATAGTTTATGTCACCTCCAAGAACAATCATACGGGGCAATGTTAAGAGGATTCTTCACAAAACTTAAAGAAAATCTAATGTTTTTTTACCTGATGATTCTGTCATCATGATAAGCCGGTATCCCATGCCATATACAGTTTCAATATATTTTTGATTCGTGTGCTTTGCTATTTTCCGGCGTAGATTGCTTATGTGGACATTCATCGTATTATCTTCCTGTAAATAGTCCTCACCCATTACAATCTCATACAGGGTGCGCTTTGAAAATATTCTGTCCGGGTTTTTCATCATTAGTTCTAATATGGCATATTCCGTCACCGTACAGGCAATTTCCTCATTGTTTACAAAAACACGTTTGGAATCTGTCTTTATCATAAGCTCGCGGAAAATAATTTCACGGCTTTCCTGCTGTGCGGTCCTGCGCAACACTGCCTGAATCCGCAAAAGGACTTCGTCAATGTCAAAAGGTTTTGTGATATAATCATCCGCACCAAGCCGGAGAAGTTCTATCCTGTCATTGGTTTCGCCTTTTGCGGATAATATAATGACCGGTGTGGAATTTGCCCTGCGCAGCTCTTTGATAATTTCCTCACCAGATTTTTCCGGCAGCATTAAATCTAATAATATGAGGGCATAATCCTCATGCAGTCCCATGTCAAGACCATCAATTCCATTGTATGCACTGTCGGCTGCATATCCGCTTTTTTCAATAATATTCCTCAACATTCCATTGATTGTCATATCATCTTCAATAATCAGTATTTTGCTCATGCCAGTTTTTCCTTTCTGCCTCCGGATGTCTGCCTGTTTTTTCGTTTTGGCGACTTTTACGCATTTTTAGGAATAAACCATATTATAGCCATATAGACAAATGAAATCAAGTACCCATAAATAAATTGCCGGGTTCGAAATTGTCCTCTCGGAAAGCCGTGACTAATCGTCCTGCCTCTCCTCCCACAGCAGTTTTAACCGGCTTTCAATGATATCTGTTACTTCCTCCAGACTCTTATCTCCCGAGAAGTAGACCGAAGCCTCTTCCAGAAGAATATTTACCAACGAATCCTCCTGCCTTCGTATCACCCGTATTCCCTGTATCATATCTTTGATTTTAGCAATATCTTCTTCTCTGGCGGCATAAATCTCCTCCAGCTCCTCACCCAGATAATAGGTCTGTATGGGAAGTTCTTCCTTCCCACCCTCTCCGTTTGCATAGTACTCTCTCTTCATAGCTTTGGTAAACTGTTCTTCCAGTCCGTCCTTACAAATAGAAAAATACATTTCGTCAGGAGACGCATTATGTTCCTCCCCGCTCTCTTCAAAAAAACTCTCTATAAATTTCCATGCATTGTCCTTCTGTTTACTCTTCGTACTGATGGCAAAGCAGTTGACAGGATAAAAGGCCATACCATTGCCTTTTATTTCCGGATAACCTACAACCGCCGAATCCTCTCCCCAGAAAGAGGTTTGGCACATATAATCTTCCACGCTATCAATACCGATATTTTGAAACAATGCCCCTCCCTCTCTCTTAACCAAATCGTCTGTAGGGAAATCATACCATTCCGGTAACATCCGGGCTATCTGCAGATAGTCTTTGATGACTTCCCTGTCTGTCTCATCCCCCTTCTGTCCGGCAATGCCATATAGGGCATACGCCTCCAGCATTTCACTCTGACTTTCATAAATCTCCAGACCGGCATGCTCCTCCAGTAAGGCGAGCATCTTTTCGCTGTCCCAGCCTCCATCCTCATTCAGCCACTCTTCTTTTGTAATAAGAGCGTCTATGCCAAAATTCGTAGGAAGCATATAAAGCTTATCATCTACTTCCAAGGCGTCATACAATGGTTCAATGATATCCTCCTTATGGATAACCGAACTCTTTTCCAGATATGCATTTAAGTCCTCCACCATTCCGCTTTTTCCAAAGGCAATATCTTCCACATGCATGGAATCAAAGGCAATGATATCCGGTCCCTTTCCGGTCAGAACCTTCCGGTACAGTGCCTGTACTGCCGCCTCCTCATCCTCCTGCCAGTAATCTTCCATAATGATGACACAATCCGAATGAGATTTGTTAAATTCTATTACTCCGCCCTTCAGCCAGTACGGGTCTCCGACGCATCCTAATATTACAGTTTCCCTTTCTTCTTTATCCGCTGTTTCTCTATAAGTCACATCGAATACGATATCTTCCTGCCGCAGAACACAATGCAGCTTTTGTCCCTCCAAATTCCTGCTTCCGCAGGCCAAGAACAATACTACAACAATCATACAAAGAAACAATAATTTTGAATTTAATCCCTGATTCATCACCATTTACCCCTCATCCGGATATACATCCTGTATTTTTTAGTACTTTCGTCGTCTTCGTCCGTACGCCTTCCCTAAACCGCCTGTTTTTACAGTCGCCAACCGTCCAAGTCAACCAACGATTAGCTGTATACATGACGTCCCTGACATTTATCACTCCCATCTTAATAATGTCAAACATCATATCTGCATCATAGCGGCAAATACTTAGCATCCTTTGCTACGCCATCTGATTTATCCGTCAAAAAAGGATAGCGTCAGTGCAACCTCCTACGGTTCAACCGACACTATCCCATTTCCCCGACACTCCTGCATTCTCCCGGCCGCTAATTTTGCTCAAACCTTTGCCGCAGTTTTTCCAGCGCCCTCTTCTCAATCCTGGAAACATAACTGCGGGAAATCCCCAGCCTCTCTCCGATTTCGCTCTGCGTGATTCCCTCTCCCCCCCGCAGGCCATAGCGCAAAAAAAGAATCTCCCGCTCCCGTTCGGTCAGGCATTCCTTTAAAAAAACAAACAAACGCCGGATATTCTGTTCCTGCTCCATACGTTCCACAATATCAGGCTGCCCCTGCTCAATCACATCTACCAGACGGATTTCGTTTCCCTCCTTATCCTGTCCGATAGCCTCAAACAGCGATATCTCTCTGGAAGTTTTCTTCTTGCTTCTGAGAAGCATCAGCAGCTCATTATCAATACAGCGGCAGGCATAGGTGGCCAGCCTTCCCTTTCCCGCGTCAAAAGTATCTATTGCTTTAATCAGTCCTATGCTTCCGATGGACAGCAAATCCTCCATGTCCTCATTCACATTCTGATATTTCTTTACAATATGTGCTACCAGCCGAAGATTGTGTTCTATCAAACGCTCCTTTGCCTCTTTTGCCTCCTCCTCGCAGCCCTCCTGTAACAGGCGGATATACTTAGCTTCCTCTTCTGCGGTTAGGGGTTGCCTAAAGGTTTTCAAACATAACCTCCGCGATGTTTCTTAACAATAGTCTATGTGACTGGGACATTACAGGTGCCTGTCATTATGATTTTCCGGTATTAAAGACCCGGCCTTTCATCAAACAGAAACTGCGCCATCACATAATTGCTTACATCAATCCCCCTCTGTGTCAAAGATACCCGTCCTCCCTCCAGGTGCAGTAATCCGTCCCTGATATTTCGTTCTAACGGCTCCCTGTACACTGTCTCCAGCTTACAGCCAAAGCTTTCCTCAAACGCCTCCAGGCTTATCCCCTGCATCAGACGTAACCCCAGAAACATTGTTTCCTCCATTTGCTCCTGCACACAAAGCGTCTGCCTTTCCCCCCTGGCTCCCATGGGAGACGACAAATACCGCCGCAAATCCCCGCTATTGGCGAAGCGTTGATTCTCCATCAGCGAAGCTGCCCCGATACCAAACCCCAGATAATTCTTTCGCTGCCAGTAACCCTTATTGTGCCGACAGGCAAAACCCGGCCTTGCATAGTTGGATATCTCATAGCGCTCATAGCCTGCCCCGCCCAGAAGCTCTCCTGTCAGCCGGTACATTTCCCGGTCCTCCTCCTCTGTGGGCAGCATGAGACTTCCCTCCCGATGCCGCTCATAAAAGGGCGTACCCTCCTCCAAAATCAGACTATAGGCAGAAATATGCTCCGGCGCAGGCGAAAGCTCCAGAATCCTCTGCAGGCCCTTCCGATAGCTGTCTGTCGTCTGCCCCGGCAGCGAACTCATTAAATCCACATTGATATTGGTAAAACCTTCCTCTCTGGCCAGCTGATAGCTCTCCAGAAACTGACGATAGCTGTGGATTCTCCCCAATGTCCTTAATTCCTCATCTACCGTAGACTGCAGTCCCATGCTCAGGCGATTGACGCCGCATTCCCTGTAAGCCTCCAGCTTCGCCTTGTCCAGAGTTCCCGGATTCGCCTCCAGGGTAATCTCCGCAGGATGCATCAAATGATACGCCTCCCTCAGGTTATCAAACAACTCCACAAACTGTTCCGGCTCCAGCAAAGAAGGCGTTCCTCCTCCCACAAAAATACTGCTTACCTTATAAGCCTCCGCTTCCTGTGCCCTGCCCCGTATCTCCTGGCACATCGCAGAAATATAAGCCTCCCTCACCTCCCTGTCCGCCGGTGCAGACAAAAAATCACAGTAATTGCATTTTTTTACACAAAACGGAATGTGGAGGTAGAGCTCCAGCTCTCCTCCACCTGTCCCTCCCTGAGAGGGCTTTCTTTCCTGTCCCATAAATATCCTTTTCCTATTCTTCCGCCTTATATCCAGCGATTGCTTCTTCCAGCTCCCGTCTTTTACTTCTTATCGTCCAACTTCAGTACGCTCATAAACGCCTTCTGGGGTATCTCCACGCTTCCAATCTGCCGCATGCGCTTCTTTCCCTCCTTCTGCTTCTCCAGCAGCTTTTTCTTACGGGTGATATCGCCGCCATAGCATTTGGCAAGCACATCCTTACGCATGGCCTTTACGGTCTCCCTTGCTATGATTTTGCCGCCTACAGCCGCCTGAATCGGAATCTCGAATAAATGCCTGGGTATCTCGTCCTTGAGCTTTTCACACATCTTCCTGCCTCTCTCATAGGCGGAATCGGCATGTACAATAAAACTCAGCGCATCCACCTCCTCCCGGTTAATCAGAATATCCAGCTTCACCAGACTGGCCCTCTCATAACCCTTGATATCATAGTCAAAGGATGCATAGCCCCTGGAACGGGACTTCAACGCATCGAAAAAGTCATAGATAATCTCATTCAAAGGCAGTTCATATTTTAAGAGCGCTCTGGTGCCCTCAATATATTCCATGCCTATATAACGTCCTCTTCTCTCCTGACAGAGCTCCATGATTGACCCGATAAATTCGCTGGTCACCATGATTTCCGCACTGACCACCGGCTCCTCCATATATTCGATTTCGGAAGGGTCTGGCAAATTAGAAGGATTGGTCAGCTCTATCCTTTCACCATTGGTTTTATATACCTTATAGACTACGCCCGGAGCCGTAGTCACAAGGTCCAGATTATATTCCCTCTCCAGACGCTCCTGTATAATCTCCAGATGTAAAAGCCCCAGGAAACCGCAGCGAAAGCCAAATCCCAATGCGACAGAGGTTTCCGGCTCATAATTTAAGGAAGCGTCATTTAACTTCAGCTTCTCCAGAGCATCCCTCAAATCGGGATATTTGGCGCCGTCGGCCGGATACATGCCGCAGTAGACCATGGACTGCACCTTCTTGTAGCCGGGCAGAGGCTTGTCACAGGGCCTGTCCGCATCCGTCACCGTATCGCCCACCGCCGTATCCTTCACATTCTTGATGGAGGCCGTGATATAACCCACCATACCCGCCGAAAGCTCCTCACAGGGTATAAACTGCCCTGCGCCAAAATACCCTACCTCTACTACCTCCTCCCTGGCGCCGGTAGCCATCATCAGAATACGAGTTCCCTTTCTGACCGTTCCCTCCACAATCCGACAGAAGATGATAACGCCCTTATAGGGGTCGTACAGAGAATCAAAAATAAGGGCCTTGAGAGGCGCCGCCGCATCTCCCTTCGGCGCCGGAATCTTACTTACTATCTGCTCCAATACCTCATCGATGCCAATACCGTTTTTTGCGGAAATCAAAGGAGCGTCCTGAGCTTCAATCCCTATGACGTCCTCTATCTCCTCAATCACCCGTTGGGGCTCTGCACTGGGCAGGTCAATTTTATTAATCACAGGGAATACATCCAGGTCATGTTCCAGGGCCAGATATACATTCGCCAGTGTCTGCGCCTCTATTCCCTGAGCCGCGTCCACCACCAGAATCGCCCCGTCACAGGCGGCCAGAGAACGGCTGACCTCATAATTAAAATCCACATGACCGGGCGTATCTATCAGATTAAAAATATATTCCTCTCCGCTTTTGGCGCGATAAACCGTCCTCACGGACTGGGCCTTAATGGTAATACCTCTCTCCCGCTCCAAATCCATATTATCCAGCACCTGCGCCTGCATTTCCCGGCTGGTGAGCAAGCCCGTCTGTTCAATAATCCGGTCAGCCAGCGTGGACTTTCCATGGTCTATATGCGCCACAATACAAAAATTGCGGATTTTGCTCTGGTCTATTGCCTCCATCCTATCTCCTCGTCTTTCTAAAATACATTTATTGGCATTGTACCAAAAAAAACAGGGATTGTCCATATGGCAAAACTCCGCTTTACGGTTAAATGGTAACAGTTTTGTCGAAGGCCGAACCGTTATGGTTAAAGGAAATCCGACCTCCGGCTTTATGTACCCGACAATACCATATCCAGGATATGCGCCAGCGGGTCACAGGCGTTCATAGCCTCCTCCACCGTATTATTCTGAGCGCCCAGCTCTATCAGCAGACTTCGGGGGCAAAGATGCAGATTGTAACGATAGCCCTTTAAATAGATTTTTCTGGTAAGACCCGGATAATACTCCTCCGCCTTCTGCTTCATCTGAAAAGAAAAGGCCAGGTTATCCTCCTGATTCTCATTGCGCAGATAATCCAGGCTGCCGGTCTTACGGGTACGGGAAAGCCCGTTAAAAAACATAAAACGCGCCGTCGGCCTTCCGTCCACATCTGTCACAAGCCTGGTCTCCTCCGGCATCTCATCCCTGTGCAAATCAATTACAACCTGTATGGAAGGATTTTCCAAAAGCAGCTCCTGAATGACCGGCAGCGCATTAGAATAGGCATCGTCTCTGGTCTTTACATCGAACTGTCCCATATGATGCAACACCTGATATCCATATTGCTCTGTCAAAATCCGGGTCAGCTGCTCCCCTACTCCTACAATAGAAGTACTGCTGTCACCGGGAACAGAATCTGCGAAGCTCTCTTGGGAATGCGTATGGTAAATCAATATTTGGGGGCCCGCGGCCTGCTTGTCGATTCGCAAATCCTTCTGGGACAACAGTTGGGCGTCCAACTGATCGCTACCGGCCATGGTATTGGCGTCAATTGTGTAAAACTGCTTCAACAGCTCCTCATAGCTTTTCAGACTCTCCCAGTTTAACTCCACCTGTTTTTCATGAGGCGTAAACGTACCTACGCTCATAGATGTACCGGATATATTTTCCTCCGTGAAGGTACCTTCCTCCATGGAGATACCTTCCTCCATGAGCTCCTCCGCCTCTGACAATCCTTTCTTTTTCTTATCCGCCCCCCTTTCCATCGCTGCCAGATTCTCCTGCCGCAACAGTTGCTCCATGTATGCCGCATCCTCCTCCAAGGATGCCTCCCCGGCCTCCTCCCACTCGGAGGGTATCTCTATTTTAGAGGTTCCCGCCACCTCCTGCGGCCTGATGCCTCCACTCCTTCCCATGGCGTATTCCATAATCGGCAGAAGCTGCCAATCGGATTTCATCGGCCCAAAGAATACCATCGGCATATACTGTCTATACAGGGAAACAGTCAAATCACCGGCAATCCCCTGTCTGAGACTGTCCCCCATTTCTCCCGTCATCAGGAATATGAAAATGAGCAAAAATGCCGCCGGCCAGACGGCAAGAAGGGCTTCCTTTTTTTTGAACTTTACCGTTTACTCTTCCTCCCCCGCAGACTGTAACTGCCGATTTTCTCTCTGTTTACAATATATGTTTTTCTTAACGGGGCTATTCCAACCCCTTTTCCAATGCCAGATTAATCCCCTCCGAGACGGTAAAGCTGACACGTTTAATCACCGCATCCACATCCTTGCCCGTCATATACATATTGTTCAGCTCCGCAAACGCGCTTCTGTGCTGCCCCATATATTTCACGCTGTTAAATTCCTCGTCATCCGAGAGAAGCTTCTCCAATGCGTCCCCTACAATTGTCGCTGCATCCACCACCGTAGGCACTCCGATGGCAATAACAGGCACACCCAGGCTTTCCTCGGTCAGGGCGTTCCGGTGATTCCCCACACCGGAACCGGGATGTATTCCGGTATTGGTAATCTGTATGGTACGATTCAGTCTCTTCGTGCTTCGAGCCGCCAGCGCGTCTATCACTATGACCACATCCGGCTGTGTCTCCGATATAACCCCCTTGACTATCTCTGCGGTCTCCATGCCGGTCTTTGCCATCACGCCGGGCTCTATACTGCTGATGAGATTCATTTTGCTGCAATTATAGGCCGCCTTTCCGTATGCCTTTACCACATGCCTTGTAATAAACAGATTGTCCACTACCTGAGGCCCCAGCGCATCCGCTGTAACTTCCCGATTGCCCAGACCTACCACCAGAATGGACTGTTCCCTGTCAGCCCCCGGTATCATATCCACAAGCTCCTCTGCCAGGCAATCCGAAATTTCCCTGTGATAATCCTCATCCGGCTCCACCAGGGCCGGCGCTTCCATGGTCACATAAACGCCGATAGGCTTTCCCATAGCTTTTGCCGCATTCTTCGTCTGAATCGTTACCCTTGTGACTCGTATATCCTCCTCTTCTTTATAATATTCTTCCACCGAAACCCCCCTAAGCTCCTGGCTGGTCTCGTCAATGCTCTCTCTTGCCTCTAAGGCCAAATCCGTCCGTATCTGAAATGCACTCATACCATCCCTCTTTCCTCAAAAATGAACTTCTGCTAATAATAATTTTTGCAAAAAACTGCAAATTATGTATTGACAAAATCAAGATTATTCACTAGACTGAAATAGTATGTTTGCATTAGTTCTCCGTGTCTGACTAATGTAAGAATCACTGAAATTAAATTCACTGTATACAAATGGAGGTGTACAATTTGGCTAACATTAAATCCGCAAAGAAGAGAATTCTGGTAAGCCGTACCAGAGCCGACAGAAATAAGGCTATCAGATCCAGTGTAAAGACCGCTATCAAGAAAGTTTACGCTGTTATCGAATCCGGTGACAAGGCTGCTGCCGGCGAGGAATTAAAGGCTGCTACAAAGGTTATCGAAATGGCTGCTACAAAGGGTGTTTATCATAAGAATAACGCCGCAAGAAAGGTATCCCGTATCAGCAAAGCAGTCAATCAGATGGCTTAATCAATCGAACATAAAAAAGCACCTATACCGTCATGTAGGTGCTTTTCTTATACCGATTTTTTATGCCGATTTTTTCAGCGTCTTCTTCCGCCGCCGCCATGGCTGACGCCGCCTCTGCTGACATGATGGCCGCCTCCTCCCGAGCTCCCGCTTCTAGAACTTCCCCCGCTGCTCGACCTCTGAATATGCACATGCGTCACAGTCTTGCGGATAAACTCATCCTGCTGATTTGTCACCACCGGTTTTTTCTCCCTTACATAGGTATAGGCATTCGTAGTATCCTTTGCCTTGGGCTGTCCCAAATTGGTAAACAGGTAAATCAGGGCAACGACGGTAGCGATAAACAGCACCCCAATATAATCCGATAAACCGACTCTTCTCACTCCCCCGTCCGCATCCGCCATCTGCCTGCATACCTCATCCACATAGGCCATGTAAGCCTGATAGGGGTCTGACTCTACCCTGTCTCCTACCGCATCCAAAACACGGTCTATTGCCTGGTTGCTAAAAGTCCTCTCCACGCTTCCACAGGTGGACAGCCAGCTCCCCTCCTGTCCCTCATACCAGTTATCCAAAAGAAGCGCGCCGTCTCCATGAATCATATTATAGCCATATTGATTCTCATCATAAAAATCATCCGCATAATTTGTCATGGCCTCCTCCCAGGAACTGCCTGTTCCTTCCATATCTATGGAGGTAGTCACCAGCACCAGATGTATTTGATACTCCTCTTCCCTTTTATCTATGTGCTGCCTCAGGGAAGCTTCCTCCTCCTCAGTCAACACCTGTGCATAATCATACACCCTCTCCTGGGGCGCACTGTCATTCCCTGAAATATGATTCTTCTGATTCAACAGCCTGCCCACCATAAATATCATCCAGACTGTCAGCAATACGCCGGCAATAATGAACCACACGCGAAAATATCTGAAATACTGTCTCGCCGCTTCTCTCTTTATCTCTTTATCCATCCTCATCCTCATTCCTGCGCCGCTTTTGGCGCATACGCCGCTTTTTGCGCATAAACAAATCTCAAATAATCCTGCCATCACAGATATACTGCCAGGTTCACTATCACTCCCATAATTATCGCCAACAAGGCCCATAGTGTCGCCGAGTAGACCAGCACCTTCGAGCGGGAATGCGGCACGGTGCCGACAATCTTTCCGCTCTGACCGTTTATGTAAAAGGGATAATCCTGCCCCTTATATCTATAATCATATTTCCATACCGGAAGCAGTCCGAAATCCGAAGAGCTCTCCAGAGTTTCCACCTGCTCATGTATCGGCTTTACACTACTATAACCTTCATAAGTAGTGCGCATTAAGGCCTTCGCATTTTGCTCCATCCGCTGTCTTGCTCTGCTCTCGATAGCCTCCGCCGACATATTGTACCGCTCCGCATAAAAGCCTGACAGATATTCCGGCTGAAAGGCTTCCAACTCGTCATAATTATAGGGCGCCATTAAATCCATGATATCGTCCGGCATTTTCACAGAAGCATCCGCCGGCAGCTTTTCAAAATCAATATCGGCATCCCGAACAACATTATAATAAGAAGTCTCCGTATATCTGTCCTCTCCTGAATTCCAGCTTCTGACTTTCGTACCCTCACCCTGAAAATGCTCTCTGGTTTTATAATTGTAGAACCAAAAGGGAACATACATACCCTTCATACCATTCAGGCGCACTTCTGACAGAAAATCCACCGGGGCAAAGGTATGCCTCTTAAACTTCTCACGCATTGCCTTCTTACAGGTATCTCTGCCCAGTCGAAAAGGTATCATAAACTTAGGAAGGTACCTTCCCTCCACCCGTTCGTCCAGAATAATATAACTGTCGCAATAGGGACATTGCGCCGTAGAGTCAAATTCCCCCAGAGAAAGCTCACCGTTACAGCTGGGGCAAATCGCTATATCGGAAGCCTTATCTTCTCTTTTCTCCTGACTGCCCTGACTGTCGCAATAAGGACAGAACATGCTCTTCTTCTCCGGGCTATATATCATATTGCCGTCACAATTTTTACAATTGAAAACCATGTCTACACTCCTTTTTCATCTGTCATTCCTGAATTGTCATATCCTGCCATCTGTCTAACAGCTCCTCGCAGCTTTCCGTATCAAACTCCTCCACCGCCGTCTTAAGCTGCTCAAAAATCTCCTCCTGTTCCTCTTCGTAGGCATAGCTGTCCATATTCTGAATCATTTCCTCCACACTGTCCATATCCAGATTTTCCAATGCCTCCTTCATTTGAGCAAAAAAGTCTTCCAGCTGCTGCAAAGATATCGCCTCCCGCACTCTGTTCTCCTCTTTTTTCTCAAAGTACGGCTCCAATATCTGCCGATAATTGCGGTACATATCCAACACAGAGGGCGTTTTCTCACGAATATACTCTATTTCTCTGGCATTCCCTGCCTTCTCCAGCTCCGCCGCCAGCTCTGCCAGCTCTATCGCCCCAATCTGCCTGGAGGCGCTCTTTAAGGCATGGAGTTCTATGGTATACATTCCCCAGTCTCCAGCATCAAAAGCATTCTGTATCGCCTGTATCTTCTTGTCTGCAATATGATAATAATCCTTTAGGACAGACCAATAAAGCTTTTCTGAGCCCAATATTCCCAATGCATATTTTGTGTCCAGGCCCTGTATCTCAAGACCACTGCTCTCCTCCTGCTCTTCCGGCAGCTCCACATCTGCCTGCTTTTGTTTCTCCAGGGGCAGCCAGTTCTGCAGCTTTGATACAATCGTGCGTATCTCTATGGGCTTTGGAACAAAGTCATTCATGCCTTCACTGATAAACATTTCCCGGATGCCGTCTATCGCATTGGCTGTCAGCGCAATAATGGGCACGTCATTATACTCCGGGTGAAACCTCCTGATAATATGAGTAGTCTCCACACCATCCAACTCCGGCATCATATGGTCCATAAAAATCAAATCATATTTAAAGACAGAAATCTTATCAATGGCCTCCCGTCCACTGGAAGCCGTGTCAATTTTCATTTTCAAGGGCTCCAGCAATCCTCTGGTCACCGTCAGATTTACTGTATTGTCATCCACTATCAAAATATGCGCATCCGGCGCAATAAATTTATAATCTTCCTCTCTGTTATAAGAATAGCTCTGTCGTTCACGCTTGAATAGATTGACTAAATGCAATACATAGAAGGGCTTCTTCATAATAATAACATTCTTCTGGGGATATTCCGCCTTTTTGCGAAAATCCAATATCACAACTACCGTAATATGCGGATTCTCCTTCGCAAAATCCTGCACAGATGTCGTGAACAGCTCCCATTCTACAAACAAATACTCCAGAGCCTCCCTCTGCTCCTCGTCCAAATCCTCCACACCGCCGATAAACCGGCAATTTCCTCCCAGCCGAAGCATATCTGCTTTCAGCTGTCTGGCCGTATAATAATTATGAATCATGGCAGCCGTATTGGGCAGCGCTGTCTGACCCATGGAAATAGCCGCCTGCTTCTGAAGAACCTTCTGGGGAAGGTGAAAGGAAAAGGTACTGCCCTTTTCATATTCGCTTTTTACCGATATCTCCCCCTGCATCAGATGAATGAGCTGCCTGCTTATGGCAAGCCCCAGTCCCGTTCCCTCTATCTGCCTGTTGCGCTTGCTGTCCACCTGCTGAAAGGAGAGAAAGATTCTGTCCAAA
>JAMOZS010000053.1 GCA_023667765.1 Roseburia sp.
TTCCTTTGGTATTCAGAAATATCTTCTCGGTTCCGTCCTCCAGCCTTATGGAGGGGTCCTCCCTGCATACATTCTCAAAATGATAGATATGCCTGCCCGCCTTGAACGCATCATAAGTGCAGATAAAAATCACATAGCTTTTTTTCAGGGCTTTGTAGCCACTTCCTTTTTCTATCAGGTTGATATCTATCGCAGACTGGTAGTAGCGGCTTCTCATCGGCAGCCCTCCCGTGTGATAGGATTGCATTTCCACATCATAGACGGTGTTGCCGTCATCCTCCAGATAGATGTCCAGCCGGATGCCCTTCGCATCATAATCCGGATTGATGGTATTTTCTCCCTCGATAAATACCACTTTGCGGATTTTTATACCCAGTATGATTTCCAGCAGCTTCTTACATCTCTTCGGATGTCTTAATACTTTTCCAAACATAAAGTCGTCGGTTATCGTTAAATCCTCGTACCTTTTAGCCTCTTTTTCCATAGGCGCCCTCCTTTTTTATCATTTTGCAGGAGTACGCTCCCTGTAGAAAACTCCTGCCTGTTATGGGAATCATAAAAGCATGAATTTTCTATAAGAGTTCTATGGAATAGAAACAGAATACAGACATACCGCCGACTGTCGACCGGTACAAAGAAAATATGCTTTGTGATTATATTATCATCACAAAGCATATTTTTCAACTGTTTTTTATAACATCTTTACCTGTACAAATTTATTTATCTTTCAAGATTCATGTAGAAGATGCCGTCACCGGTGCTCTCATCATACAAAATCATATTCTGGCTTCCGTCGTTTTCTACTCTGTCATTTGCACCGAATTTATATTTGGGAGCATTCTCTACCCACACTTTCACCCGATATAAACCGGGAATAAAGTTTCCTCTGGCAGTTACATACAGAGAGCCCTGGTTATTCTGTACCTCCAGCTGCTGATTGTCATTGACTTCCGTCCAGGTAGCGCCCGTCTTTCTCTCAAAAATAAATCTGATATTATTTTTTAAATCCTTTCCTTCCAGACCGGAAAAATCCTTATATTCCATCAGTCTGGTCTGATTACTGCCCAGATGCACCGTAGCGGCCGTTGCCATAGGACAGCAGACAGAGCCTTTATCGGCATCCAGTCCCAAAGAATTTCCGGTAAACAACAGACTAACCTTCTCCACCACATGACTTATCAGATAATGGTCCTCCGGAATAGAGGGGTCTCCTGCCGGCCAGACCTCATTTCCCGCTGAATCTACCATGGAAAATCTGATTTGAACCTCATAAGCATATCTGTAATCCATAATACCCGTTGCCATAGGTCTTAAGTTAATGGACATACTGTCGTTTCCGTCACCGGAAGTATTCTCATGCCATCCGTCCCACTCTGTATCTCCTACCTTCCTGAAACGGAAAATATATTTTGCTCTCACGCTTCCGCCAAACCGGCTCTTTAAATCATTATAAAAATCGGAATCCACCGACGCCTGCTCTTTGTCCGACTGACGCATCCAGCCATCTCCATAATTAAACGGACCGGGACCAGCAATCGTAACCGTCTTGTGCAAATCACCATAACTGACGCCGGATTTATTGGTCTGTACCCCGTTAAGACTTCCATAAGTATGAGCTGCCTTCGCCGTAACGGCTATCTGTCCGGAGGTTATATCCCGGTTCAGCTTAAACCTGTATCCGGTGGCACCGGCAGTCATGGTATAATCTGCAGAGGTCATTCCTGCAGGCAGGCTGACCTCCCAGTCAACATTTCTGGGGTCAATATAATCATCATCATATTCTGCTCCCGCTACCTGCTCTAAATAATTTCCGGCAAGGCCGTAAGAAATAATATACTCTGCACCGGCCTTTCCTGAAGAACCCGAACCGGGTACCCATGTCAGTGTAAGGGGTAAATCCGTTACGCGTCTGATATATACGTCTATATAGCCTTCCGCTACAGGCAGTCCGCCTTCGATTTTATTCGTCTTTACATGTACCTTCAGATTGCTTGACATTTCATCGCTTCCTACTGTCAGCAGACCTGTACTTGAAATGGTAGTGGAGCCTGTGGCGGAGCTGGAATTCTGTACCGCCCAGGATAATCCGCCCTCTACTCCGCTTACGCTTACACAGGAGGAAAAATCCTTGGACTGATTCGGCTCTAACAGCCACTGTGTTAAAGTCATATTCATTGCGCCGGATGTTCTTGTCTCTCTTTCCGTCTTTACATTACGGCCGGTTGTAGCAAAAACAGCGGGATATTCCTGATTATTATTCACAAACTGAATCGTCAGCTGCACATTACCCGTTTCCTTAAAAGTATCCACACAGTCGGCATTCAGCTGGAATACTTCAACCCCCTGGGCCATCACCTGTTCATCTCCGGAAGCATCCACAAATATTAATTCCTTGCTGGATGCATTATACTTCACGACATTCACACTATCATCCTTTAGCAGAATCTCAACCCGTCCCGAACTATAGGACTGAATCTCTTTCGCATCAATCAGCAAATCGTTTATCTGATTGGCAACTAACTGAGCCTCCTGCTGCACCTCTGTCTCGGAGCTTCCTCTCAGATAGCTGTTGGCGCTCACTACCATCATTCCGCTTACCGTCGTTCCCAGAAAGCCCAAGATGGCTATGGCACAAATCAGCTCTACCATGGATAAGCCCTTGTTTCCCAGCTTTAGAATCCTTTTTCTGAAAAACTTCATTGTCTTCCTCCTTTTCTTCGCCTACTCAATGGATACGTTTCCTGTGAGATTTGCCAGTTTAATTTTGCAAACCCGGTCTCCTTTTTCCACAACAATCTCATCATAATAAAAACTGGTGCCCGGTATCGGATAAAACCCTCCGGTATCCCTTCTGAATCTCAGCTCCACACCTCCGGGAGCAAAATCATACAGATTCGTATAACTCGTTGCCCCGTCTCCCTTTATATGCAGCTTTACAGAGACACCCTTTTTACCAACGGTAGACAATTTATTCGTTGTATCCCCTGCTGCATTCGTAATTCTCTGCTCCAGATAAACCGTATCCTTATCCGAAGCCTGCTTCAAAACTAACACACAGCTTTCCTTACCCATCGTGGTAATACGGGCGGCCTTCAAGCCGTTTACGATTTTTTCGGCGCATTCCTCCGCAGGTTTGGTCATAGCTCCCCTGATACTCAGCGTTGCAATACTGACCACCACCGCCATAATAGATAATACGATAATCAGTTCTACCAGGGAAAGTCCTTTATCATTTAACTTCTTCATATACAGCCTCCCTGTCTCTATTGCTTCGTCCAGTTTTTATAGTAGACGCAATCAACCAGTTCCTTGACATCCGTAAGCTTATCATCTGCTCCGGGAACAGACATGATATTTTTATCTACCCTTAAATCAATATCCGGCGCCTGAATTTCATAATCCGTAACAATCTTAGTCGTATAATCATCCCTTGTGTACTCAACGGAAACATCCTGAAGCACTACCGTTCCCGTGGTCTCGTCAAAAGTAAAATTACCGCATTGAATCACATTATAACCGCTTGCATATTTCTGACTCGCCGCACTCTTTAAATACTCCAATACCTCGGCGTTCGATTTTCCCTCCCATTTGTCCTTAAACCACAACACAAAATTTTTATTAAAATTTGTCTGACGCTGTGACCCTGCATCCCTTGCATAAGTAATCAGCGTATTCTGATAGCTCTCCATAAAAGCCTCCGAAGCGTCCACCATAAGACGGGCCCTGATTTCCTCCAATGCTTTCTCACCGTCATAAAAACTCTCCTTGATTTTCATGTCGCTGGATTTCATATGAAAATTCAAGCCGGCCATATAAAGGATAACTGTGGCAAAAATGCTCGCAAAGGCTATTACCACAATGACCGTAACAAGTGCGGCTCCCGTATTATTCATTCTAAAAGACTTTCTTCTTTTTTCAATTCTCTTCATACCGATACCCCTTTGCGAGCTTTGGCACGCATACAAATCAATACTGAAAGGCTTCCCGTCGACAACTGATGAAGAAGCCTTGCCTTACAGGGCTTGAAATCACTTAGCATAGTTTGGGCTGCGAAGCGGTTTACACAACACGGGCGAACCATCCTACTTGGTATTTGCAGAACCCTCTAATGTATATAACAGGTCGCCGGAATCGGCAGCCATAACATTTATTTTTATATTGTATACCAATGTCTTATCCACTTCTTTATACCATAAGAAATCATTATTGGAAGACGGATCCGTGAAACCTGTTATATGATTATCAATATTGGTAAGCTCCGGCCCTGTCATATTGGCCAAGTTCTTCTTTAAATTATGGTAAAGATTTACCTCCGCACCCGTACGGCCCACATCCGGCTTATACCATGTTTCCGGCTCCAGAAGTGCAGTCGTAGGATTCGGCACATTCAACTGCTGCTTAATCAGGAAAACATTTTTTGCTTCGCCGGTATTATTATTGATAAGAATCGTATCCTGATTACATTTAAACCATGAATGATAGGAATCCAGCCTTCCATAAGCAGGATAAAAATATAGATATGTATTTTCCAGCTCCACATCGCTTCCTGAAATACTGTTGTCAAAGCATAGATACCGCTCCGGTTCAAAGGAACCGTCCTTATCAAAAGTTCTGCTTACGCTGTCGTAAGCCGGATACTGGGCAGGAAGCCCAGTCAAATCCACATAGGAAACCGCCCCCACAGAATAATCGTAAGTAACCGACACCGTAACCTGACTACTGCTTCCGGAGCCTGTCAGATTTACCTGTATTTTCCTCTCCGATACCTCCACCAGAGATTTATCTGTGGACGCAACAAAAGTACTCTGTCCGCCCGGATATACGCTGTCCAGATACTCTCTAAGCCCCGGATAGGAAGGGCCATTGGCATCCGAATCCATTTTATTCCAGATATCCTCTAAGATACATCGCATCTCTCCTGCATAATTCTGAACAAAAAACGCATCGGAATACTGATTGGGACTGGCTATTGTGGGCATATCTGCCTTTAATACCATATTCGTGTTGTTTATTTCCGCTGCGGGTACATCCGAAACAGAAATTTCCACATCATAATCATAACCGTTGTAGCTTACATTGGACATGGCATAATTGCCAAACCCCATAGTTGCATAGGATGCGCCGCCCACCGCAGCCATATCATAGACTTTAAAAGCCGATACGCCGCTGAACTGATCGTAAATATCGTACATATCATAGGCCTTAAAGCTTTCCATGATACTCTGCGCCAAAGTAAGAGCATGCTGCTTCTCTCTGGAGCGCTGATTATAATGAGACGCATAGGTAAAGCTTCTCAAAAAACCGATGGCGGCAATTGCCAGAATCGTCATTGCAACCAGAACCTCTACCAGACTCATTCCCTTATTATTCAGTTTCCTGCCATTACCCTTTTTTCGTCTCATCATTGCACAACACCCTAATCCTTATCTAGATTGGATAAATATGTTCTTTAATCCCAGCGGATAATCTGCAAATTGCTTCGGCTCATATTCTCTTCCCGTACCGGAAGCCGCATAGAAAGTCACTGTAACAGTACCGTCCAGATTTCCTTCCTCCGTTACATTATAAACAAAATTTGTAATAGCCATTCTGTCCGGCTCGGTATTAATACTCTGTATCATGCACTTCATGTTGTCATAGCTTGTTAAGTTCTGATAACTTACCGTACGCTGTACTAAATAAATGCCTTGCTCCAGTCCTTCGATTGCGGCATTCTTTACCAGCTCTTCCTCTATGGAAGCCAAATCCTCACGCTCCCCAATCTCTATGGCATTATACTTCACCATCAAGCCGGCCATATCCGCCAGCGGACTGTATGTCAGCCGATTCTGCGCCTGAATCTCTCCTGCCTGATATCTCTCCTTCAACGCATCCAGATTCATAGTGCGCAGCGCCAGATAAATGGTATCCTCCTCCTTAATGTCACAGGGAAATACCGCCAGCATACTCTGGATACTCTCCGTCCATTCCTCTATTTTCTCTTGATTGGCAGGCATCTCGTTATAAAAAACTTCCAGCTCGTCTACACGTTCCTTCAATGTTTTATTGGAAGCCACCAATTCTTCCGTCTTTTCCTTTGTAGGTGAATAATAATACATATACGCGATAACGCTCAGCAAAATGCCCAATATGGTAAAACAGAAAAAAACTGTCTGCGCTTTATTTTTCATACCACTAACCTTACCTTTCCTGTCTATTCCTCAGTCTCCACTGTTTCCTCAGTTCCCTCTGCTTCTCCGGTTTCCTGAGTCTCAAGGATTCCGTCAGGCCAGTAATAACAAATTGCCTCAAAGCTAATGCGAACATCCCCTGCGTCCGTCTCCTGATTCGACTCTTCCGAAGCATTTCCTACCGTAACATCCCTGACGGAAGCGAAGGAACGAAGTATCTGCAGAACCTTTGCGGCCTCTTCATAGTCGGCAACCTTAAATATCATGCTTGCCTTTTCCGTGTCCGAGGTAAGCGTTGTGAGATTTACATCACTGGGCAGTTTTTCCTCCAGTTCCTGCAGAAAAGAAACCATGTTATCATTCGGATTCTTTGTAAGCTTATATTTCTCCTCCAAATCATTATACAGGCCTTCCACAGCCAGATATTGATTATGTACCACCTCAGCCTCCGCATACTGCTTTTCCTTAGCGAGCAGACTCGTCTCCGTGTCCTTCGCCTCCTTGTAGGGCAGATATGCCATAATACAAATCGCCGCAATAATGCCCATGAACAGAATGATTACCAATACTGTCAATGGCGCATAATTAACCTTCTTTACGCCCTTTTGCTTGGACTCTACATTCACCAGGCCTACCGACTCAATACCGGCGCCCACAGGGCCTACATAACGTCCTAAATTAGGCTCCTCCATAGACTGATAAGTCGTAACGGAGCTTAAGGTCCTCAATACCTTTGTGGGAATACCCATCTCATTGGTAAAGAGCTTTGACAGGTTCTTAACCTCTCCACCCAGACCGACCATAATCACCTGCTGAATAGGATTTAAAGGCTCCTTGGAATTATACAACTCCACCACTCTCACCAGATTACCGATTAACTGAGAGAAGGTCGCCGTTATCTTTGCCCTGGCCTCCGCCGCCTGTTGGCTCTCATCCACAGCCTCATCATACTCCTGTACTCTGGTTCTGTCGCTTAAAGCCACCTTCACGCAGGCTCTCTGACAGATAGTATGAAAGGCCTCCTTATAACTTGACTCATAAAACTCGGGAGACTCCATCAGCGTATTGACAGCTCTTTCTATACCATATGCCAGGTTTCTCTGTAAAATCAAGCTGTTATTTGCTATAACAGACGCTATCGTAGAATTATCTTCTACCTTTATCACCAATGTGGGAACATCCCCACACTCATTTTTCATCACCTGATAAACACCGTTTCCGGTATAATCCACAGAACTTAAACGCAGACCGCAGCTTGCGGCAAACTGCGCATAGCCGGCAATCAAATCCTTACCGGCAGCCATTACCATCACTCTGTATTTGTCCTTGCCGCCCTCTTCCTTCTCTACGCCAAGCACCACATGAGCAATCTCATATACCGACAAATCAATGGGGAAATAGTCGTTCGCATTTGCCCGTACATAGCCCCCTACCTGATTCATCTTAATGGCCGGAATCGTAATCTCCCTGGTTACAATCTTACTGGAGGTTACCGAAAACACCACATTCTTTGTTCTAATCTTATTTTCACTCAAAGCCCGTCTGATTGACAGGGCAAATTCTGCATTCTCCTGTACGAATCCATCTTCCAAAACCCCCTGGGGCGTAGGAATGCAAAAATACTTATATATCTTCGGGTTCTTCACTCGAAAATCCATTTCACATATTCTAGTGATTGAATTACTAATTTCTATACCAAGTACTCTAGCAGCCATATAAGCATCCTCTCTATCTCTCCCCGTCCTGCAAGGAGCCGTTCATTCTTTTTTTAAAGGCCCATCAGGCCCAAATACCAATTCAAAAACAACTCGCCCGCAAAAACCGCCGTTATCACTCCGCCGGCCAGATAAGGCCCCATAGCCAGCATATGGCTTGCATGGGTAAGCTTCATACGAAGCAGGTGAATCACCGAGCCCAGTATACATCCCACAAGAAAGGCGAAAATAATTAATTTCCACCCAAGAAGCAGGCCGCAGGCTCCCATTAGCTTTACATCTCCGCCGCCTATGGCGGCTCCCTTTGAAGCATAATAAATAATCGCCAACACCACACTGACTGCCAGGAGGCCGATAACATATTGCGGCCAGTTCTGTAAATCTGTCGCAACACGAACCAGCCCCAGCGCCAGTATAAATACATTAAATCCCACCGGGATTTCATAGGTTCTGAAATCAATCACGCTTAAAGCGATAAGCGCACTGATTAATAAGCAATAGAGTAGGGATTCTATGCTTAATCCATATTTAGCGAATACTGCTAAATACAGCGCTCCGTTCAGCCCCTCAATAAGAGGGTACTGAACAGAGAGCTTTGTCTTGCATTTACGACACTTTCCTCCCAAAACAAGAAAGCTGAAAAGAGGAACCAAATCATACCACTTCAGCTGATACCCACAGCTCATGCAATGGGACCTTGTGGTCACGATATTCTCCTTTTTAGGCAGTCTGTAAATCAACACATTCAAGAAACTGCCGATTACGATTCCATACAGGAATACAAACAAATATAAGAATATAGTTGGGAGCATTGTAGGGTGTGTCCTTTCATACAACAGTTTGTAAGTACAGCGTATTACTTCTTGAACTGATCCTGATAATCGGTTGCATCCGGCCAAATCTGGTAGCCCTGAAGCGTAATTTTTGTAACACCATTTGTCAAATCAAAATCAACTTCCCAATCTGAACCAGGGGTATGAGCGCAGTCAGGGCAGGCAACAACTCTGACACCGTCATTATAAACATCCGTGCCTTTAGAAATCGCTATACCAGTACCGCCGGTGGAATTCCACAAACTAGCCGTATCAGAATCAGATACAGCTACATTGATAGTCGTTGCAATCTGGTCAGCATTGGTAATATCGGTAGAAACCTTGGAGTTATTTACATACTTTAAGTACTGAGGAGCCAGTACACCAATCAATACTGCCATAATAGCAATAACGATAATCAACTCAACCAGTGAGAAACCTTTGTTGTTCATTTCCTTTTTCATAACAATCATTCTCCTTTTTTATAATATTTTTTATCTTAAAGCCCCGTCCCTACCCGGGGCCTTAATTCAAACACAGCGCCTATTAATAGCCTATCTATAATAGTAAGCGTTATAATAGGGATTCCCCTGAGTATCATCAGGATAAATAATCTCTCCCAGCAGCACAATCTGCTCTACCCCCTCCGAGGTCGAGACGGTGATTTCCCATTCGGCGTTCTTGTCCTTGCTGCAGTAAGGCAACGCCTCCATACCTGCCACGCCGTTTACCGGTGTGCCGCCCTTCCCCTGAATATAGGTGGGTACTGACGCACCATTCTCTCCCGCAACCGCCGCATCGAGAAACCTTGCTATCTCCCTTGCGTTTGTCACATCTGTGACAACACGGGTATTATTCACATATTTCAAATATTGAGGAGCCAACACAGCTATCAATACTGCGATAATCGCCATGACTGTAATCAACTCTATCAGGGAAAATCCTTTTTCATCTGATTTCAACATTTTCATTTCTATCCTACTTCTATCCTACTTTTTACCTGTTGCTACCTGTTTTCTCTAAATCCTCTATGTCATCCGTTTTACAGATTATCCAATGCCTGATACATCGTAAGCATGGGTGCCATACAGGCGCCAACCAGCACAATTACAATGGCAGCCAGCACTACAATAATTAAGGGCTCCAAGGCCGCCATAAAGGACTGTACGGCCACTTCCACTTCTTCATCATAATAATCCGCCAGCTTTGTAAGCATTTCCTCGGTATTACCGGTTTCCTCGCCGATGCGCATCATATGATACACCATGGGCGGAAACAATCCGCATTCCTCCAGAGGCCTTGACAGAGGCTGACCGATGACAATTTCATTTTTACACATCTGCAGCGCTTCTCTGTAGTATACATTATCCATGGTAGAGCCTACAATCTCCACCGCCTCCACCAGAGGCACACCGGCCGCCATCAGCGTACTCATGGTCCTCGATACCTGAGAGGCCGCCTGTTTTACCGTCAATGTCTTAAACATCGGTATCATTAATTGCAACTTATGAAATACATGTTTTCCCTGGTCTGTCTGGGAGAAAAGCTTCAATCCAATCGCTGCCGCCGCAATAAAGGGCACCAGTACAATCCACCAATTGATGATAAAATCACTCACGGCCGCTACAGCCTTTGTGATACCCGGCAAATCCGTTCCCAAATCCTGGAACATGGTCGTATAATTCGGAATAACCACCGTCAGCATGACGATAACCACGCCGATTGCTACACAGCAGACTACAATAGGATAAATCATAGCCTTTTTCACCAGCGCCTGGGTCTTTGAGGCCTTCTCAAAATGAACGGCCATTCTCTCCAACGCCACTTCCAGGCTACCGGAGGCCTCGCCTGCCGACACCATATTCACCAGAAGCTCCGGAAAGATTTTCGGATAGTCCTCCAGCGAACGGGCAAATGTCTCACCCTTCTCCACGCTGATTCTCACACCGTCTACCGCTTCCCTGAGCCTGTCATTCTCCGTCTGCTCCGCCAGCATCTTAAGGGACTCTACAATCGTAACGCCTGCCTTGGACATACTCACAAACTGTCTACAGAATACGCTTAAATCCCTGGGCTTCGGATAGCCTCCTATCTTAATGCTCACATCCTTGGTGAACAGGGACTGCGCTTTCAAATCCAATACAATATTTCCCTGTTTCTTAATCTCCTGTCTGGCCTGTTCTACACTCTCGGCTTCGATACTTCCCTTAATTTCCTTGCCATCCGCAGTAAGCGCTATATAGCCGTATGCTGCCATATTTCCTCCTTGCACGCTGCCACCCTATGGTGCAACACTTATCACTCTGAATTTCAGTCGCTTTTTTATTCCACTTGCCCTTTATTCCATTTACTTTTTCAATTCCACTTGTTTTTTTCCACTTATCCTTCTATCCGTCCGACTTTCTGTATCAGACATCAAAAGATACCTTCATCATCTCATGATAGGAGGTGATTCCGTTCAACACATACTCCGTAGCGCTCATCTTCAGAGTATGCATGCCATCCTTCATGGCCTGTTCCTTGATATCATCCGCATCTCCGCCCTTACTGATAATCCTCTTTAAATCAGAGGTCATCTCCATAATCTCGTAGACACCGATACGCCCTTTATACCCCATCTGGTCACACTGAATGCAACCTGTAGGCTCATAAATCTGTACCTCTTCCGAAGTACTGCAACCCATAATTTCCTTCTCTTCCTCCGTAGCCAGCCTCTGCTTCTTACA
Source organism: Roseburia sp. (assembly GCA_023667765.1). Classification (GTDB taxonomy): domain Bacteria; phylum Bacillota; class Clostridia; order Lachnospirales; family Lachnospiraceae; genus Acetatifactor. The sequence continues at coordinate 11,424 of JAMOZS010000053.1, forward strand.
GTTCGGGCACAGACGCCTTACCAGACGCTGAGCGATAACACCTACCACAGAGTCTGCAATCAGATACGCATCTATTCCCATATCCTCCAGACGGGTAACAGTACTCGCCGAAGAGTTGGTATGCAGCGTACTTACCACCAAATGGCCCGTAATGGAAGCCTGTACGGCAATACTCGCCGTCTCCTGGTCTCGAATCTCACCTATCATAATAATGTCAGGGTCCTGACGCAGGATAGAACGAAGGGCGCTGGCAAAAGTAAGCTCCGCTTTCGGATTTACATGCACCTGATTGATACCGTCAATATTGGCCTCAACAGGGTCTTCTACCGTAATAATATTCACATCCTCGGTATTCAATTCGCTGAGCGCCGTATACAACGTAGTAGATTTACCACTACCGGTAGGTCCCGTAACTAATATAATCCCATGAGGATTCTGTAAAATATGGTCAAACTGCGCCAGCTCTGCGGGTTTTAAGCCAAGCTGACTCTTCTCTCTGTTCAGCGCAGTCTTGGAAGCAAGACGCATAACGATTTTTTCACCGTATACCGTAGGCAGAATAGATACACGAATATCATATTCCGTTCTGTCCACCATCTGGGTAATACGTCCGTCCTGAGGTTTTCTTTTCTCCGAAATATCCATGCCGCCGATAATTTTAATACGGGCTGACATAGCCTGTAAAATCTTGATATCGTACCGCGCCCTTTCATATAATGCGCCGTCAATACGATAACGGATACGGACGGTCTTCTCCAAGGGTTCTATATGTATATCGGAAGCCCTCTGTCTGGCGGCCTTCTCAATCATCTCCTTAACCAGCACAACAATAGGAGAATTATTGACATCCTCATTTACGGTTTCCTCCTCTTCACCGGAACCGAACCTCTCTTTGGCGTATTCCTCCAGCGCCGAAGCCACCTCGGTAGAACCGTAAATCCTGTCAATAGCCATCATAACATTACGGGGTGTAGCAATCAGAGGCTCCACCTGGCATCCTGTAATAATGGACACATCATCCATAGCATCCATATCCTGAGGATCGGCCATAACAACACGAAGGATGTTCATGTTATTCTCCGCATATTCTATCGGCAGAATTCTGTTTTTCTTTAGCACAGAGGAAGGAATTAACGCCTTGATATCCGGCGAGATATCTATCCCCTGTAAATCCACAATCGGATAACCAAGTTGAGCGCTCAACACCTGCGCTATGGTTTCCTCCGAAATAAGCCCCTGGTCAATCAGCGTCTCACCCAAACGCTTGCCGGTGCTTTTCTGCTCACCCAGCGCCTGCTCCAGCTGTTCCTCTGTAATAACATTACTCAAAACAAGAGCTTCACCTAATCGAATCTTTTTACCGCTATATCCTGCCATCGTGTCACCTTTCAATCCGATATGTTATTTCTGCTATCTGTCTCTTTACATAGATTTTACACTTATTTAAGAAATTTAGCAATACGTTTTGCCAAAGAATATACATTTTATTTTAACTAAATCCCGTTTTTCTGTAAATTGTGCCATTTACCTGTGTTCTGTCAGGTGAAATGTCTCAAATCCATATAACAGATAAGGTACTGCAAGCCATTACTCTGCTTGCAGTACCTTCCGTTTCAATCGCCATTAGTCACTATAATATAAAATTCCGTCCAAATATTTCCGATAACTTTAGAGAAAAATATCTTAATATATCTTTTGATACATCGTCTCCGGATTCTGCGCAAACTGAATGCAGTTGTCTCTGTCGATAGTGCCTTCCATGTAAAGCTGCAGCAACGCATCATCCATTGTAATCATACCCACGCCCTTACCGGTCTGCATGACGCTGGGCAACTGGTAGGATTTGTTCTCACGAATAAGGTTTCTCGCCGGATACGTCGCATGTAGTACCTCAAAAGCCGCCACACGCCCCATACCGTCCGCTGTAGGTATCAACTGCTGAGAAATAATAGCCTCCAATACCGTGGCCAGCTGTACGCGAATCTGCTGCTGTTGATGCGGCGGAAACACATCGATTACACGATCCACCGTACTCGCGGCTCCTATTGTATGTAGGGTAGAAAGAACCAGATGTCCGGTCTCGGCTGCTCTTACCGCAATACTGATGGTTTCCAAATCACGCATCTCTCCTACCAGAATAACATCCGGGTCTTCGCGGAGCGCCACGCGCAGCGCACATGCATAGTCAGCAGTATCCGTACCAATTTCTCTCTGATTTACAATACTTTTCTTATGTCCATGCATATACTCAATCGGATCTTCCAATGTGATAATATGCGCATCTCTCTCTTCATTGATTTTATTAATCAAAGCCGCCAGCGTTGTGGATTTACCACTACCGGTAGGCCCCGTCACTAATATCAGGCCTCTTTTCCTCTGGTACAAATCCACCACGGAAGGCGGAATACCCAGAGACTCCGGTGTGGGAATATCCATGCCCACAAGACGAAGCGCCAACGCCACAGAACCCCTTTGCCTGAATACATTCACACGATAACGCCCGAAGCCTGATATGGTAAGAGACATATCATATTCGCCTCTTTCCTCAAAAACCTCCCTTTGCGTTTGATTCATAATATGCATTGCTATAGAAAGTGTGTCCTCCGGCATCATAACCGGAAAATCGCAGGGCACCAGTCTGCCATGCACTCTCAGCGTCGGCGGAACGCCCACTGTGATATGTACATCACTGGCCTTCATGTCATTGGCACATTTCAATATGCTCTCAATTGCAATCATCTATTTTCCCTCTTCACCTTCATCGTATTTGCAATGCAGCCTTCACAAAATAGAGAATTACAATTCGCTCATCAGTTTTGATTTGAAGTCTACAAATTCCTTTTCGGTAATAACGCCTGCCTTCTGAAGCTCCATCAGATTATTGGCCTTGCCCTTAAATTCCACCATCGAAGCGCAAGGCGAAAATACCTCGTCAATGCAGCTCTGTCTCCACTTCAAATAATCGTCCTCAGAGATAAAGCCCACCCTGGGTAGCAGCATGCGCGCCCGCAGCTTCTTCGGATAATCCTCCATTCCGTCAATTTGTCTGAGCAAATCCTCCTTCTTGGAATAGAATTCCATATCCGTCATCCAGTCGCCCTGTCTTAAGGCCGTCATCTTCCGCACCACCTTCTCCAACTCATCCATGGTGGTCCAGTCCATCGTGACGCATCTGGCAATCATATCCTTCTGCTTATCCTTCAATTCAGCCGCAGAAATATAGCGTTCCTCCGCCAGCAGCGGCCATTTGCTCAGCTTATCAACCAGATGTTCAAAGGGCTCCTCCGGCGAGACGTCTATCATCTTAATCAGCGCATCTACTCTTGTCTGATATTCGGCGCTGGTTATAATCTGGCTCTCCTTTAATATCGGAAGCTTCTTCAGCTTCTTCGAAAACTCTTCCTTGCTGTCGGACAATGCAAATTCCACATCCTTCGCAAGCAGCGTCTGGGTTTTTGCAAATTCTTCCGCCGTAATAACGCCGCCCAACTCCAGATAGGACAGTTTCTGGATATTCCGTCTGTACTCATCCATATCCGCCGTATCTACATTGCAGCACTCCCTGATAATATCGGTTCTGTTTGCCTCGAATTCCTTCTCGGAAAGTACGCCGCAGTCTTTCAATATAACCATCTTCTGGATTTTCTCATTAAACTCGGTCAAATCGCAAAATTCGCCCACAAGCTCGATTTTCTTGGCATTAAATTCCTTCTCGCCGAGCAGTCCGCAATCCTTCAGAACCGTCAGTTTCTCCATCCGTCTCTGGAATTCCTCGGAAGAAAGCTTGTTGTCCGCCTTCTCCTCCTGTTTTGCAGGCTCTGGTGCCTTCTCCTCCGCCATAGGCTTCTGCTGATTAACAACAGGCTCCGGCTTCATCTGAGCCGGTGCAGGAGGTACAGGTGCAGGCGCAGGACGTGCTGCAGCAGGCGCCTTCGGTGCGGTCTGCCAGTCATCAGCCTGACTCTCGGTACTCTTCTTAAGCCTGTTTAACAGGCCCAGAACCAAATCCATATTCTTTAACTGGGGAAGCGCTATCTTCGCCTTCTTCGCACCATATAAATTTGTCACACGGGCGCCAAACATTAATGCCTGTGAGCCATTATAATCTGTAATAGAAACCTCTCCCACTTCACCGATAGCAAAAGAAAAATCGTCGATATATCCGTTTTTGCCTTCCGCGTTACACACATACCCTCTGCCAGACACTTTATCGTTTTCTACCTTAAGGAACAAATTATCCGCATTTTTAGCCTTGCCCATAAAGCCCTTACCGGCACTACACGAAAAAACCTGAGCCCCTTCCATAAATAATACCTCCTTCCATCTATGAAAAGCGTATATTCTATTCATCTTATCAGCATTCATAACCTAATAAGCGCATTCTCTCTTTACTATAATAACAAGAAGTCAAAGAGATTTCAAGCCTTTTTATCTCTTTTTCACAAAAGTCGCAAAATCAGTTCATGTCGGCCGCCTTTACCCGGTACCTCTCAACGCTTCTCCGGAGACTTTACTGTTCCTCAATTATTTCTTTGTTACATACTCGGCAAGAGCCAACGGGCGCATCCAATAAGTCACCGCATGTAAGAAACCATGGCCGAAAAAAATGCTTCCACAACTGCCGGGTCAAAATGTGTGCCGGACTCCTCTCTGATAATCGCATACGCCTTTTCAAGCGGCATGGCGTTTTTATAACAGCGTTTGGAAGTCAGGGCGTCAAAAACGTCAGCCACCGCCATAATCCTTGCACAAAGCGGTATTTCCTCCCCGCTGATACCATAGGGATAACCTTTTCCGTTCCACCATTCGTGATGATATGCCGCCATTTCCACCGCCGTATTCAAATACCCCGATTCCCCAAGTTCTTCCTTTGCACGGGCAAGCAGTTTCTCCCCTGCCGTAGTATGCGTTTTCATTATCTCAAATTCTTCTTCCGTCAGTTTTCCCGGCTTGTTTAAGACCGCATCCGGTATATGTATTTTCCCGATGTCGTGAAGCGGCGCTGCCACCACCATATCATTCAAATATCTGTCAGTCAAAATATCACTGTATATACCCTGTCTTTTCAATTCCTTTGCAATGCGCTCCACATATTCCGCTGTGCGCCTGATATGCCCGCCCGTATTGTCGTCCCTGTTCTCCACAACTTCCGCCATAAATGTAATCATGCCGGACTGCATACACGAAACCCTTTCGTGGTAAAAGGAACGCTTATTACCCTGCATGATTAGCACAATAATCGTAATCGTCATAACAAAGGCAGAAATGCCGGCAATCCCGATAAAAGATGCCAGTCCCCGCCCATATATACCGTCCGCCGTCCGCACATTCCCGGCATCCAGTTCAATCTGCATTGCTGTGTGATTAGAAAAGAGCAACATCAAAATCCCAACCACCCAAAGCAGATACTTCTCTGATTTCCGCAGGCTTCTGTGCTGCATATTCTCACGGAACCAACTCCGCCAATCTTTTCCTTGCACATAAAACAAAACAAGCAATGCATATAACGCCCCATAAATTATAAACTGATAAATAGAAGTTTCCCGTGCCGGAAGTGCCAGCAGATAGGGCGGCACCATCAGAACCGGAACAAAAAGCCCATTGATAATGCCCGGAAACGGTATCATAAGAAACAGCCCTCTCAACTTGTGTTCTTTTCTGCCAAGACAGATATTTACCCCTATCATAAGCAGCGCCACCAACGATGCCGCATCTTTCCCCAAAATCAAAAATACAACGCCGATTAGAAAAAAACTGGCACCGTAAAAAATGCGCTGCTTTTTTCTCTCCATATCCGGCTCTAAAAATATATATTTTTTTATCAGGAAACCGCTGACTACAATTGCCGCCGTTTCCAGTATTTCCAATATCGTTGTTGCCATAGTCTATATGCCACTCCTTTTATTCTCTTTCCTACTCTCGTCCCCTGCACAAACTTCGTTGCTGTGTGCAATCCTCTCAGGAAACAGCATGGCTTTTATAAACCGGATTGGCATCCGCCATTTCCGCAACATATATAAAAAATGAAATCCATTTACTGTAATCTCCACTTTCCCTAACTTGACGCATTGCCGACTTCTGCTCCGCATCCTGCTCTACAAAATTCTATATTTGCCATTTTCTTTTTTCACTTGCCAACCTCCCGATTCAGAGTTAAGATATGACACCAAGTAAGGAGCGATTGCATGGCAAACCCGGGTCACAACAAGAAGTCAAAGAGATTTCAAGCCTTTTTATCTCTTTTTCACAAAAATCATAAAAAACTTCTATACAAACATTAGAATATTATATTCCCCGTTACATACTCGGCAAGGGACAATGCAATTTCAAAATGACTTACATCATGCTGCGTTCCTTTATATTTTTCATCTCCCTTTCTGTATAAATGCTTTGGCGCGTCCAATAAGTCACCACATGTAAGAAACATGTATAAATCCAAATTTCTAAAATCACACATCGCCTGTATGGCAGAACATTCCATTTCTACGGATATGCAGCCATCTGCTTTTCTTTTTTCAAAATGATTGATGGTTTCTCTGTAAAAAGAATCTGTCGTCCATGTTTTCCCCTTGACATAAGGTATTTTATTTTCTTCCATAAATGCAGCAACCGTATCCGCATTCCTTACCGCAATATAATCGGAAGCCGGGGCATAATGGTATGAGGTTCCCTCATCTCTATACGCCTCTGTGGGAACCATTACCCTCCCATGGGCAATCTCCTTGTTCAGACATCCGCTTCCGCCAAAGACAATGTATTTATCCGTTTTGATTTCCGATAAAGTATCCTCTATTGTCGCTACGCAAGCCGGCGCTCCCGCATAAGTCTTTAAAAAAGCAAATGTTTTTCCGTTATGAGAAAACTCATAAATCGGCAAATTACCTGTAACGGCTACCGACTGTCCAATTTGCTTCAAATCATAATTATCCTGCACATACTTTTCAATAATATAAGAAAAGGTAATGATACAGGCATCTACTACCGAAGCATCTTCTTTGAGATGCGGATTTATCTTCGATTCAGATTGATTGTCAAAGCTGTCAATAATCATTTTACATTCTCCTCCCAGGGACTCCATTCATAAGTTTGATTTTGTTGGATTCATCTTATCAGAACACAATATTTTTGTCCAGCGAAAATCCGGAACGAATCAGCAATACGATAGAGACTTAATGTCATCCGTTCCTACGGCGGGAATGATACGATGATAAAGCTAATGAATGTATTGTCTATGTTATCGAAGTTTACGGAGAAAGCGGAGACTATGAAGCAGACATTGATATTCCTGACGGAATAATAGAAACGAAAACGATTAACATAAAAGATATAGAAAAGGTATCTGAAGCGCTTTTGCCAAGTACGCCAGGTCAGAGCAGCCTTAAAAGCTGTACCAGCTCATGCGGTTCATCTGCATCCGATGTGGTCTGTCTGGTGTCAAACTGCAAGAAACGGTTTGCTTTATAGAAATCCAACAGTTTTTCCTCATTCTCTGCTTCCAAAAATGTCACCATGCCGCCATACATATATTGCCCTTCCTCTACCACTGTCCACGCCAGTTCTACAAGCTCTTTTCCTGTAATTTCCTTATTCCTGCCATCTGTATAATTTTTCCCAAGCTGTGCGATTAAAAACGCTGACAT
>JAMOZS010000054.1 GCA_023667765.1 Roseburia sp.
TTGTATAGCCAATTATACAGCTTTCTTGTCTCCTTTGCAGAAAATAAAGGCTTGCTTTCCGTATATTCCATTCCCTCTAAGGTTTCCAACAGTTCGTCGTCATACATTCCAGTCCAGCTGTCTAATTGTTTCGAAAAATCATACTCCACCTGATTCCCCTGATTATCTATAAAATACCCAGAGTTTTTACAATACTTTGCTTCATCTATATCATAAAAACGGTATATAAACAGAATCTTCTGGTCTATCTCCCTCTTCCCTCCATAGCATAACACCCCTATACAAAGTAACAATAAAACAATTATCACACAGCCTGCCGTCAGCAAAATCTTTTTCTTTCCTCTCATTTCGAACCTACCCTTCTGGATTTAATGGATACTTTTTCCTGTATCCGGTTTTACTTATCGTAATAACCGCCTGTCCTGTTTCTTATGGGGTTTTTCTGGAGAAGGGCCGTTTTGATTTTCCGGGCATAAGGGTCTGGATTTTCGGCACTATAGCCGCCTGTTTCAAAAATTTGAATCATTTCCGCCGTTCCATCCTCTTTATATCGAATCCCTAATAAATCATATTCTGCATCGACGCCATTTACATATTTACGCTCTATCTCACATTCTGCATCTATCTTGTATAGCCAATTATACAGCTTTCTTGTCTCCTTTGCAGAAAATAAAGGCTTGCCTTCCGTATATTCCATTCCCTCTAAGGTTTCCAGCAGTTCGTCATCAAACATTCCAATCCAGCCATCTAATTGTTTTGAAAAATCATATTCCACCTGTTTCCCCTGATTATCTACAAAATATCCATAATTATCATAATACTTTGAGTCACCACCTATTATATGGTATCGATAAATAAACAGAATCTTCTGGTCTATCTCCCTCTTCCCTCCATAGCATAACACCCCTGCACAAAGTAACAACAAAACGATTATTACACAACTCGCCGACAACAGAATCTTTTTCTTTCCTCTCATTTCGAACTTACCCTCCTGGATTTAATGAATAGCTTTTCTCTTTCCCCCTGTATCCTCCCTATGAAAGGGAGCCCTTCCTGCAAGGCGCCGGAACAGCTCCCCTTTTGCGCTATAGGGAGCCTCCCAGAACCTGAACCCCCTGGTCACTTCCCGCTATAATACGGATATTTAAATACCCTGTCCCATAATGTTTCACCACCGCTTCCTCTCTTTCGTCCGTTACTTCCAGGCAGTAATATCCCGCCGGAAGCAGAGAGGTGAGATAGCTTCCTCCCTGGGCTGTCATAACCACCTCCACCACCTCTCCGCTTTTCGAATCCAACCCCTCACGTATATAGATAGTCAGTCCCTCGATTCCTATCCCTGTCTCTCTGTCAACTATCTTTCCGCTGTCCCTTCCCATCCCCGCATAATCCTTCGGAAGAATCTCTATGACGCCGGCCGAATATTCCATACTGATTTTCTCAATCCGAATATTCCGGGTCACCGGCTGGTATCCCTCAGCCTGTACCTGTATCACATAATCCCCGGGAACCAAATCCGCCAGATAAAACATCCCGTCCTTATCCGTAGCGACTGTACGGGGCGCAACGGAGCCTCCCATCCGAGCGTCCCCGGGACGCTCCACCGTTATTACCGCATTCCTGACAGGCTGCCTGTTCCCCTGATTATCGCGGCGGTCTCCCCTCACGACTTGCCCGGTCAGCACATTCGTCCCCACAATCTCAGCGGACACATCCCGGAGGATGCCCACCTCGTCAAAAGCCGCCTTAATGATTTGCAGCTCCTCCTGGGAACAATGCATGGCCCTTGCCGCAGCTAATACATTGTTCCTCACGCTCTTAAAATCAGACCTCTCATCATAGCCGTACAGCAGAGAATGATACCATAATGAGGCCAGGAAATCCTGACTGGATATCCCCTTTTCCCACATCAGGTAACAGGCATGGGAGATAATGGTGCTGTTCTGATGCATATAGCCGTAATCCGTATCCCTTTCATAAGACGTGAGCAATGTATAATCCCCATACCCGTCACCGCCGACTTTCGCTGCGTCTCCATACTGTCCCGGATTGGCCAGATTACGAAATGCCTCCTGCCCTACCACATTCCCCTCCCGGTACCGCCAGGTATTCTTTTCCTCTTTGCTAAGACAGCCAAAGATATCCGCATAGGCCTCATTGATAGCGCCCGTAACTCCCCGATAGCAGTCCCCCAGCCGGGTCTCCGTATCCACTACGCCATGGGTGAATTCATGGACTACCGTGTCCAGCGTGGTTCCTCCGCTGTAAAGATAACTGCCCCCCTCTCCAAAAAACAGATTACCTTCGAAGTAATAAGAAGTAATATCAGGATAGTGAATCCCAACCCCCATTTCCCCGTTGTTTCCGTCCATGCCTCTCCTGTTAAAATGGCCCAGATAATAATCATATGCCTGTATGGCATTCCCATAGGCCGATACCGCCACAGAGTCCCATTCTTCCTCCTCGGCCCGCTCCCTTCGCTCAACCCGCACCAGATTGGCTTCACATATCTCAAACCCCACATACCCCCGCATATCATGCATACGGATATTTCTGTCATAATCTATCATCCGGTAGCAATCCTCCGACAGGGCATCCGGCCCCGCCACTACCCGAAAGCTCCTGGTTTCTTTCAGCTCATCCTTCTTACGGACCTCTACCACCCTGTTTCCCTCCGAAAGCCAGGCCTCCTCACCGGCCCCGCGGAGATTCTTCCTAAGGAACGTCCCCTCATGGGCGTCCAGCAGCACATTGCAGAAAACTCCCTGTTCGTCCTCCCCATACAGATTCCAGGCTAAATGGGGAACTCCCTTCTCCATACAGATATACAGGGCATCCACGCAGACCTCCCTATACCCTGCTTCCTCTGCTTTCCGGCAGGCCTCTTCCCCGGTAAGGGAAGGCGTTGTATCTAGATTCAGCCCGCTGATGTAAGAGCTGTTCAGGGAGACTGTATTTCCCTCCCCGTCCGTTCCCACCACAATGCTCCTCCCATACACAGGCACTCCCCCGAAGGTCTGGCGGAAGCTGAAAAAGGTTCCGTATGCATCGCTTGCCGTGTGCGTCCACTGCAGCTCCTCTCCGGGGGATACACTTCCCAACAGGCCCCTGATTTCCTGCAGAGCCAGCAGGGCCTCCCCGGGGGATTCCACCTGCCGCCCCGTAAAGGCGCCGTCTATGAACGCCACTGTCCCGTCCTCCTGCAGGAATACCTCCGGGCACTCAGAATCGCCGTCGTTAAAGAGATACAAATATTCCAGCTTATCATAGTCCTGCAAATCCTCCGGCTTCACATCTTCATACAGGCTTTTGATAACGCGTATCCGGAAGGACTGGCTCAGGGTCTCGCCTTCGCTTTCTATCTCCGCCGTGAGCACTACCTCCTGCGATTTCTCATAAGGCCTGTTCACAACGCCCTCCGGCGTAACCAGCTCCGGTCTGCTGCTCCTCCAGCGCACCGTAAGCCCTCCTGCCTCTGTCGGCAGGATGATATTCTCCGTAACCGCTTCCCTGCTGTCCATTCCCTGAAAGCCTATCTGAAGTCCGCTGCGGGCGCTAAGCAGCCTGTAGTCATTTATCTGTTTCTGTCTTACCTGAAAGCTGCTCAGCTCATAGCCGCCGGGCTCCTCCCCGCTGCTTCCTCCCTCTCCCGTAAAACCGAAGGTTACGGTATCTCCCGGCTCAATGTTTCCGTTATAGCCCCCATTCCGGATGATATATCTGCCTACGCTTCTCTCCTGCACGGAAGCGTTCCAGATATTGGTAATATTCCTCTCATAATCAAAGCCTAATATCCAGTCCTCTATTTCCGTGTCTGAAACATTAGTGATGGAAATGGACGCCCGAAAACCGCCCTCCCAGTCCTCCTCCAACAGATACGTTATCCGGTAGCCCTCTTCGGACAGCGTCGCTCTTTCTCCCAGAAGGGCGTATTCCCCGGGAAAACCCCCGAAAGCGCCGGCGGCGGTATAACCGAAGCTCACGCTTCCATTCACCGGAATATCCTTATTCCAGCCTGCGTTTTTGATAACATACCCCTCCTGTGTCTCCTCACAGACAGAGGCATTCCAGATACCTGTGATTTCATCCCCGCAGGACATCCGCAAACGCCAGTTCTCAATCTCCTTATCGCCGGTATTTTCTATCATAACCTCCGCCTGCCAGCCGCCCTCCCAGCGCCCGGCCAGGGTATAGGTTACCCTGTAAGTTTCTCCCTCGTACACAGACTCTTCGGTTACCCCGTCCCAGTCTCCCGGGGTATCCTCCCCGGATTTCCTGTCGCCTCCCGAAACAGTCTCCTCCATGGATTCCCGCTGTTTCGTTATCTGTTCCTTTGTCTGTTCCGCCCTCTGTCCCTTCGCAAACACAGGCTGGCCTGTTCCGCTCAGACAGATGCTGCACGCCAGCAGAACCGCCAGCGCTTCTTTGAATACTCTCCTCATTCGTCCTTCTCCTTTTCTTTTTCCTTTTCCTTCCGTTTACAGTGTCCTCCCATGGGAATACCTTACCCCATGGGTACAAAAAAAGGCCGCAATGATAAAATAACCATTGCAGCCGAACCGGCCTATCGCATTATTTCCCCCGCCACTTAGCCTTCCCGCTTTGCGTCCCCATGTTTCCATAAGTTTGCCCCTCTGTGGAAAATAATAGCAAATTTTGTATGTTTTGTCAACCGAATCCATGCGCTTCCAGCTCATCGCACACAGGCTTCAGACCGCAGACCGAACAGTCCATTTTCAGGCGATTGAGGGGATGCTCCAGAGACATGATAAACGCCTCCTCCCGGTCAAGCAGCGCTTGCAGACCGGCATACGCAAACTGCTCTGTTGTGATAAACACAGTCTCCGCCGCCTCCACCGCCGGATGTCTCAGATAAGCCTCCTCATAAAGCCTTCCCACCTTAAAAAAGTTCAGGCCTTTCTTCAGCGCCTCCTTTGAAACCCGAACCTGTTCCCGGCTCTGCGCCGTAGAAATCCTGGGCATATAGCCTTCAGGCTCCACATGATATCGGATATACTCAATACTGCGAAGTAGCTGATACAGCTTATGTTCCTCCGCGGTAAATTCCCCCCGAAGCGTGACCAGAGTCACTCTTGCATAAGGTACATCCCCCTTTAATTCCGGTAAATCCGGCCCGTATAATTCCACTGTTTTTATGCCCTCCGCCCCGGGCGCTCTCCTCTCTAACTCCGACGGCGCAAAAGTATCCCCTCCGCCCTTTGTAAAATCCGGCAGCCCTCTATACAAAACGCCGCTTACGGCCGGCATTCCGCCTCCGCCCAGCTCGATTGCCCCCTCTCCCTTCAGCACAAGCTGCTGCTTTGCCAAAGGCCATCTAAAGCTATCCGAATCCACATCCTTTTTGATACGCTGCCCCTCACAGCAGTCAAGCAGCCGATACAACTCCGCCAAAATACCGTCAAACATATCTCCTCCGCTATTTCTTCCTTTTCCTGTCCGCTCTGTCATAATGCTTCTCAAGCAAAGGCATCACCAGCGAAGCCGCCTTCATATCCAGATTAAAGAAATAAATAATCAGGCTCAGCACAAACAAAACCGCCAGCACAAGCCCTGTCACCAACACGATTTTCAGAACAATCATACTTACCTCCCATATACCCCGGGCTTCCTCCGAATCCCGGGAAGGCTATTTTTCCGCCATACCCTTTTGCCGGGCGTATTCGGCGGCTCCCAGCGCACCTATGAGCTGCGGGTCTACCTCCAGCTCTATTACCTTTAGTTTTAATACTCTCTCAATCGCCTGTCTTAACCCTGCATTTTTAGCACAGCCGCCGGTCAACGCCAGACTGTCGGTAGCGCCGGCTTTCTTTGCCATCACGAAGCATCTTTTAGCGACAGAGGTCTGTATACCCGCAGCAATCTCCTCCATGGGCTGTCCGTCTCCCACCAGAGAAATCACCTCGCTCTCCGCAAAGACCGTACACTGTGCCGTAATGGGAATCACATTCTTAGCGCTCAGAGAAAGCTGTGAAAATTCCTCCAGCGACATTTCAAAGGCGTTTGCCATGGCCTCAAAAAAACGCCCTGTTCCCGCCGCACATTTATCGTTCATAGCAAAATTCAATACGGTGCCGTCCGTATCGATGGCAATTCCCTTTACGTCCTGCCCTCCTATATCAATAATGGCCTTTACCCGGGGATTTACCACATGTACCCCCATGGCATGACAGCTGATTTCCGAAATATTTTCCTGGGCAAAGGGAACCTTATTCCGTCCATAGCCGGTCCCCACAAGATAGGCTAAATCCTCCGCACCCTGAAGCCCTTCCACCTGAGATACCGCTGCCGCCAGCGCATCCCGAGCGCTTAATACCGGATTAATTCGGCTCTTCTGAGTCACCTTCCCGGCTATTTTTCCGTTTTCGTCTATAATCACACATTTTGTGTAGGTACTGCCCGAGTCACAGCCTCCAAAATACTTCATACCAACCTCCTTACGCTAAAAAGCCTTCCCGTCCTCGAAATCCTCCAGACTGGGGTCTAAGGGCTCCTCCCGAAGCACGGTCCGCATATACCGATTGACCTCCGTGCGCATATCCTTTCGGGTGGCGTCGCTTGGCTTCATCAGATTATGATTGACCCAGATGAAATGAATGCCTCTTTTTCTGGCCTCCTCTTCAAATAATCCGTGATAGCCGTTCATCGCCTTACAGCCCATATGGGCATACATAATCACCATATCCGCGCGGAACATCTCACAATAACGCCAAAGTGCTTCCACCCCCACCTCATAACCTCCGTTGGAACGGTTGCGCATAATCATGTTTTCGTACAAATAGGCCAAATCCAGCATGGCCTGCTCCTTGTCCTCCGTATTCACCATCCGGGTGGATACCATACTCAGCATGTCCGTAATCGGCACAATTCCCCAGCAGTTCTGCAGCCAGATAGGAAATGCCGTATAATACGCCGCCTGTACCCCCCAGGTAATACACCTGTGGCGGGGCTGTGTCGTCGTTAATTCCTTCTTTTGATAAGCCCTCATGGCAAGCGCCGTTATCTTCCTGTCCCTGTCCAGAAACGCCTGATTGCGCCCGCCCGCCGCCTGATATACGCCATAGCGGTACAGAGCCAGGCTTACACCGATAACCTGGGGATAATCCGTCTTGGAGAGCTCCATCCATTCCAGCATCTGCTCCGTCTCTTCGTTAAAGCGTTTCATGCAGCGAAAGAAATTTTCCCAGTCGAACTTCTCCCCTGTCTGCTCCTCAATAAAAGCAATACAGTCCCTCAGTTCATCCGCCCCATACTCCTGCACGCTCTCCTGCGTGTGCCTGATAGGCACCGCCAACTGAAACGTAGGGATTTTGAAATGTCTGGCTTCCAGTCCGTTCCCCATCAGGCTTCCGTCACAGGTGGTATTGCACTGTACCGCACATTTCCCGATTAACGGAAAATCCTCCGCCAGCGCCACGCCCAGCTCTGCCGCCGGCATGGGGCACACATCGCTGGGAACGCCATACTCCGTAGTCTTGTCGATATAATGCGTCACCCCCTCCTGATTCATCATAGAGCTGGAATAGACTGAGGGCACCTCGGCGGACATCCAAATCAAATTCGGAAAACCCGCCATGAGAGTACTCATCATATTTTCGTCAAACAATACGATTTTCTCATTCAGCCTTTTGTCGTTTCCAATGCGCGGATCCGCCCGGAAAATCTTTTTCAGCATATCGCACACATCTACCACAATCAATTCCAGCCCTGTATGGGCAATACGCAGCTGCGCTCCCCGCATCCCCTCCGTATGTCTGTCAAAGAAATCCGGTACTGCCAGATAGTTTAACATCCATCGATACCGGAAAAAGCCCCGTAGATTATTGGGCCTTATCATAAAGCAAATCAGTGTTTTCCAAATATAAAGCCATCTGGTATAGTCATACCAGGTATCCTTAAGGCCGCGCCACTCCCGGCGCTTCCTTGCCCTCTTGCCGCTGTAGAAGGCTCCCAGCGGCTCACTTCCCATACGTTTACCCATTTTCCCTCCCATTTCTCATCGTCCCGGAAGCTCCCCGGGGGGTATGCTCCTTTCGGGCCAGCTTTTTGATTTCCATGCTTTCCACGAAAGCCTGCACTCGGGTACGCAGCTGTCCTGAATTTCCCACCACATACGGCCTGTCTACAGACAGGACGGGATATCCGTACTCCTCGCGCATCACATGGGCGGCATGGGCCCGCTCATAACCCCAGTAATCGCAAAACTTAATCTGCTGTAAGATAATACCGTCGGCCTTGTATTCCTTCGCCAGCCCGTCTATGTAGGCATGCCTCTCCTGAATCTTCTCCGTATTCATAAAGCGGGGACATTGCCCCCAACGGATATAGGTTCTGCAGACCTGGGTCAATGCATCCTCCTCATCCCCCAATACTATCTCACCCCGATTGGGAAAGGAGCCCAGACAATATCTGTCGGCCACCACCAACGCCCCCGCTTCCTCTATCAGCCGAATCATATCCGGCTCATCTATCTCGGAACCGGCTAACACCACCCTGGCCCGAAATCCGGGCTTGTCGTCAGGCCGCCTCTGCTCCAGCTCCCGGGCGGTTTCCTGCAAAAGGCCTATCAGCTTATCCTGGGGACAACAATAGGAGGCCAGACAAAATACGGCAAATTCATAACCCGTAATCCGGGGATTATCCTCCTTGCGGTATTCTCCAATTTCCCGCAGCAGGCGGCTCACTTCATTCTGAACTGCCACCGCCTTTCGGATAGCCCCATCGCTTATGTCAATGCCATAGCGCTCCTGTAACGGCTCCAACACATGCTCCCGCATCTGCCTCACATAATGCTTCAATGCGCTGCCGGTAGACTTCATGGGCACATCCGCATAGGTCACGAAGAACTTCTCCTTTTCACATAGCTTAAGATGCTCTATATTCTCCACACAGCGATTCATCTGGGCGCAGGCATCCGGCGCCACAATACAATCCAGAAACTGATAGCCGCCCTCCAAAGCCCGCTCCAGAATCGCCCGACAGCATTCACAGAGAATACTGGACATATAATAGGTTCCCATCTCCATAGAACCGGTTCTGGGAGCGCGAAGCCTTACCTGAAAGGTTCCCGGCAGATTCAAAAGCGGCTCGGGAATCAGCGCGCACACACCGCCAATAGCAATACGCCCCTCCGCCGAGGCTTCCCGCACAAGCTCATTATTCGCCTCCTGTAACATTTTTTCCAAATAATAAAGATGCCTTAAATCCTTCACGCTTCCTCCTTAAAGTACGCCCATCGCCTCCAATGCCTGCCTTGCTCCCCTTACAATTTCAGAGTCACCCGGTATCTCAAATACATCTCTGCCCGTCAAATCAAAGGCTGCCAGATTTTTGTCCGCGGGAATACAGGCCAGAATCGGAATATCCCCTGTGTCTATGTACTCCTTAACCGTCTCGTCCGCCATGCGATTGATAATGGCCCCGGCCTTTTCGTACATGACCAGCTCCTTTGCCACTTTGTGAATCGTCTGAATGACCTGCATGCCCTTCTTGCTGGCGTCCGACACCAGCAAAAGATGGGTCACCTTCTCCATGACACGCCTGTTTACCTGCTCAATGCCCGCCTCGCCGTCAATGATGACATAATCGAAATTCCCGGATACCATCTGGATAACTTCCTTCAAATAAGAATTGATTTTACAGTAGCAGCCCGCTCCCTCCGGCCTTCCTACTGCAATAAATGCAAATCCGTTTTTCTCTGCCATAGCGTCATAAATCAAATATTTCGCCTCTCCGAGAAGCTCTACCGCCGACTTGGTATCCCCGTTCTCCACCGTGGAAATAACCTCTTTGCGAATGTCGTCAATCGTCATGGGCACCTCAATGCCCAGAGCCGTAGCAAGTCCCACTGCCGGGTCCGCATCTATGGCCAGTATTCTTTTATCGGGATACGTCTCCACCAACAGCTTCACAATGACTGCCGCCAGCGAGGTCTTACCCACGCCGCCCTTTCCCGTAAGCGCTATAATACTCATAAATTACCTCATTCCTGCGCTGCCTTCGCGCAAAATATAATCATCACACCTTAAACCGGTACCCCACACCCCATATCGTTTCTATATACTGGGGCTTCGCCGTATCCTTCTCAATCTTTTCACGAATTTTTTTGATGTGTACGGTGACAGTGGCAATATCCCCGATAGAATCCATGTCCCATATTTCCCGAAACAGCTCTTCCTTCGTAAATACATGGTTCGGATTTTCCGCCAGAAAGGTAAGCAAATCAAATTCCTTGGTGGTAAAGGTGCGCTCCTCCCCATCCACATAAACCCGGCGGGCAGTCTTATCGATTCGGATACCCCGTATCTCCACCACATCATTCTGGGGCTTGGCATTCGTACCCACCAGTCTCTCATAGCGAGCCATATGCGCCTTTACTCTGGCTACCAACTCACTGGGACTGAAGGGCTTGGTCATATAATCATCCGCTCCGAGACCCAGGCCTCTGATTTTGTCAATATCATCCTTCTTAGCAGATACCATTAAAATGGGAATATTCTTCTCCTCCCGAATCCGCTTGCAAACCTCAAAGCCATCCATACCCGGCAGCATCAAATCCAAAACGACCAGATTATACTCGCCGGTCAGAGCGGCCTTTAGACCCTCGTCACCACTGTAGAAGGTATCCACCTCAAAATCGCTCAATTCCAGATAATCCTTCTCCAAATCCGCGATAGACACTTCATCTTCAATAATTAATATTTTACTCATCTTTTACCTCATTCCTGCGCTGTTTCTTGCGCATTTTCCTCTTACCCTGCCGCTCTAACGGTTTTTTAACGCAACTATTTCTCAACCTGAAGCTCTATATATTTGCGAAGTACAAAATGCATACAAGTACCCTCTCCTTCCTTGCCGGTAGCCCAAATATAACCGCCATGGTCCTCTATAATCTTCCTTACAATAGAAAGACCAATGCCGCTACCGCCCATAGCGGAATTTCGGGATGCATCCGTGCGGTAAAATCGCTCAAAGATTCTCTGCAAGTCCTTTTGGGCAATTCCCTTTCCGTTATCCTCAATCTCCACCCGAATCGCATCCACCTCGTCCAGGATGCGAATATCAATCTCTCCATGAGGCTTGTCCATATATTTTACACTATTGCTGATGATATTATTAATAACCTTCTTCATCTGCTCGGGATCTGCTATGACAATCGTGTCAGGTTCTACCAGATTAGAGTAATTCAGCTCAATATTCTTAGATTCCAGCTCTAATCCTACCTCCTCCACACAATCCCCGAAATATTCCGCCACATTGATACGGTGGAAATTATACGGAATACGGTTGTTATCAATACCGGAATATACCGTCAGCTCATTAATCAGCCTGTCCATATCATTGGCTTTATGATAGATGGTCTTAATATACTTATCCATCTTCTCCGGAGTGTCCGCCACTCCATCCATAATTCCCTCCACATAGCCCTTAATTGCAGTAATGGGGGTCTTTAAATCATGGGAAATATTACTAATCAGCTCCTTATTCTGACTCTCATGCTGCCGTTTTTCCTCAGTGGACTCCTTCAGGCGCAGACGCATATCCTCATAATTGCGATATAAATCGCCAATTTCACCTTTGGCGTCCGTCTGCAGCGCATAATCAAAATTTCCCGCCTTAATCTTGCGCATGGCAACATTCAACTCATTAATCGGCATGAATACTCCCTTGTATATCCACTGTGTCAGCATCAGACTGGTAAATACAAGAATCAGAACAATCGCAATTGACATATCAATCAGCAGTTTCCTTGAAATCAGGGAATTCATCTTGGTTACCACAAAAACGCTTCCCTCGCTGCCGTCCGAAAAGGTAAAATCTATCTGCTTTACAAACTTCTCAAGTTCATCGAAATAAAATCCCCGGTCCTCCGGCAGTTCTTCTCCTCCGAAATCAGGCAGTTTATTAAAAATAATATCTGCGGCCTTCTGATTACCTGTATAATACAGTTCTTCTCCCTTTCTTACAATTAAATAAGTGGAGCGTCGGGAAACCTCCGAATTAATATGCTCTAAATAGGATTTATCCTCCAGCTTGGAAGCGTCCTCTCTGGCCTGCTCCTGCAAGATATAATAGGCCTTATCCGTGGTATGAATAAATTCTCGAAGATTTTCGGACATCATGGAATAATCCAATTCCTGAAGTTCAAAGCCCTTTTGTACATTCATCAGATAAATGCCTATCACAATAAACGCCAGAATCGTCAAAAACAACGGCAGCAATATCATACTTATAAATGTTACCCGCAATCTGGTTTTAAGCTTCATATTCCGCTCCTGTTATAAATGCTCTGTCGGTTTTTCTGATGTATCATTATAACACAATTTTCTGATAAGTACATGAAAACAAAAGAACATATCCATAAAAAAAATCTAAACTCCAAATCAGGATGGCAATACCCCTATCATTGTGATAAAATAGAAATCAAAATAATTTCCATAGGAAAATGTCCCATGAAAAAAACTACGGGAAGGGCTCATAGGTGAGGCGAAAATATATGTACCATACAAATATGACTACCCAAAATGTAAAGCTGCTGGGCAGAACCCACCAAACGGAGGACGCCTTATGGCTGATTATGTCCGGTTCCGGTATCGAATTCACGTTTACCGGAAAAAGGCTCGAAATTACCCTTTGCGGTCGGGAAGCCGCTTCCTTGTCCAATAACCGGGACAATTATGCCCGCATTGCTATTTACATAAACGATATCCGCACTATCGACGACAGCATAAACTGCCGGGAAAAAACTTACTCCTTACTGGATGCGCCGCAAATACAGACCATTACCGTCAGACTGCTAAAGCTCTCCGAATGCGCCATGTCCCTATGCGGTATTCAAGATATTCTGACGGATGAAAGCGGTCGGCTTTCTCCCACTCCGACAAAGGCTCGCCGCATAGAAATCATTGGCGATTCCATCACCTGTGGCTATGGAATCGATGACGAGAACTTTGAGCATCACTTTTCCACCTCCACTGAGGACGTGACTAAGGCATATGCCTATAAAACTGCACGCGCTCTGGATGCAGATTACAGTCTGTTTTCCATTAGCGGTTATGGTATCATCTCCGGCTATACGGATGACGCTTCCGTCAAGCACGACGACCAGCGTATTCCGGATTACTATCCATCCTCAGGCTTTAGCCGGGATACTTTAACGAATGGTTTAAAACCCGAGCAAATCCCCTGGGACTTCAACCGTTTCAGGCCTGACATTGTGGTCATAAACCTGGGAACAAATGATGACAGCTATTGTGGGGAAGAACCCAAAAAACAACAGGAATTTGCCCGGGCCTATGAGAGATTTCTTCATATGGTACGAAATAATAATCCTCAGGCTGCCATACTCTGCGTGCTGGGGGTGATGGGCAGCCGCCTCTATCCTCTTATCTGTGAAGCTTGCGAGCATTTCAAAGCTTCCACGGGGGAACAAAGACTCTATTGCCAAATACTTCCCGAGCAGGACGGCAAGGTAGGATATGTAGCGGACTACCATCCTTTAGAATGCTTTCATGATGATGCTGCCGCAGTCCTTGTCAGGGAGATTAAAAAAATTATGAAATGGAATGAGCCGCCCGTTTCCGCTCCACAATAGAAAGAGCTAAGAAGAAGCCTAAGAAGAGGAGCAACAAATTTTCCTTCATAAGCCTTGACAGATTCCAAAATATATATATAATAGAAATAGTAATTATTACTGTTTTATTTGTAGAAGGAGTGTATATGGCATTAAAACGCAGTAAACAGCGGGATATGATTATGACCTTTTTAATGGGGCGCAAAGACCACCCTACTGCTGATACTGTTTACATGAATGTACGGCAGCAGAATCCGAACATCAGTCTTGGCACCGTGTACCGCAACCTGACACTCTTGGCAGATATCGGTGAGATTCAGAGACTTCGGGTAGGCGACGGCGTAGACCATTTCGACGCAGACACTTCCCCTCATTATCATTTTGTCTGTACAGAGTGCGGCAAAGTAATGGATTTAAAAATGGAAAGTATTGAAAAAATCACTGAAATTGCCGGTGCAGGCTTCGACGGTAAAATTGCCGGACATGTGACATATTTTTATGGTATCTGCGGCAGCTGCAGACGAAGCCCCGACAGCAAACCGGCGGAGCACGAAGCGTCCCCAAAATATCCTAACGGAAGATGATTGTAGTTCCAAAACAATCTAATATAAAGAAAAGGAGATAAGATTATGAAGTATGTATGTAGTGTTTGTGGTTATGTTCACGAGGGAGATGAGGCGCCTGCAGAATGCCCTATCTGTCATGCGCCCGCTGAGAAGTTTCAGCAGCAGGCCGGCGAGAAGGTTTGGGCTGCAGAGCATGTAGTAGGCGTTGCTCAGGGCGCTCCTGAGGACATCATCAAGGATTTAAGAATGAATTTTGAAGGTGAGTGTTCTGAAGTGGGCATGTATCTTGCTATGGCAAGAGTCGCTCACAGAGAAGGCTATCCTGAAATCGGTCTTTACTGGGAGAAAGCTGCTTACGAGGAGGCCGAGCACGCTGCAAAATTTGCAGAGCTTTTAGGCGAGGTTGTCACTGATTCTACCAAGAAAAATCTGGAGATGCGGGTGGATGCAGAAAATGGCGCTACCGCCGGTAAGATGGATTTGGCTAAGCGCGCCAAAGCTCTGAACCTTGACGCAATTCATGACACCGTGCATGAAATGGCCCGGGACGAGGCGAGACATGGCAAGGCGTTTGAGGGGCTGTTAAAGAGGTACTTTAGTTAATTGAAAATACCGTAAAATCAATGTTTAGGGTCATAGCAAGGTAATTCAGAAAAGGCGGTACAGCCATGACAATCGGGACTGTACCGCCTTTTTTATGCGCCCTGCAACTTGACGTCTCCCCAAAAAGTTTTTATGTTTCATTACAGAGAGATTGTGAAAACACCAAACATTTAAACACTTTTTTGCAAAAATTAACGATACTGCAAATAATCCAAAAAACGCTTTACTGCAAGAGAAGCATGTTTTTTACTCCGCAGAGCAACGCCAATCTTTCGGTATGCGGGGACATCTAATTCCTTCGCGACAATCCGATAGGGAACCCGTTTTAATATCAGCTCCGGCAAAATACTGATACCAAGCCCGCTTTCTACCATTGACATGATAGCGTAATCATCCCATGTTGTAAAATGAATGTCAGGCGTCAGATTACAGCGTTCAAATATTTCTGAAACTTCTGCCTTCGCCCCTTTTTCCAATAACATAAACGGTTCATCACACAAAGCAACAACCGGAAATTTTTCAAGATGTGCAAGAGAATGGTTTTCCGGCAGAATCGCAAGAAGTCTGTCCTGTTCTAAAAAATACGTTTCCAATTCGGGGCGGGCAGGCAGACGCAGGAAGCCACAGTCAACACGCCCGTCCAAAATCCATTCTTCAATTTCTGTATAATCGCCAAGGAGCAATTCATAATCCATATTTGGATATGTCTGTTGGAAGTTTTTAATAATATTGGGAAGCCAATGTGTTGCCACGCTGGAAAATGTACCAATACGGATAAGTCCCGATTGCAGCCCATTCAGTTCGTCCACTTCCATTTGCATTTTTTCATATTCTGTGCAGACACTTTTTGCATACGGAAGCAGTTTCATTCCGTCGCTTGTCAACTTTACCCCGGATTTCCCTCTTTCCAGTAAAATGATTTTCCATTCTCTTTCCAAATCGTTAATCATGCGGCTAATACCTGATTGGGAATAGTTCAGTATTTCGGCGGCTTTTGTAAAACTGCCATACTCCACCGTTTTTACAAACGCCATATATTTCTGAATATTCATATCCCTATCATCTCCCTTCTTCTATCTGATTTTGTCATACGTTTTATGATGAATATTCGCTTTTGTTATTTTAATACAAATGGTAAACTGAAAACGAAAAAAAATCAAGCAGGAGAGTGACCAAGATATGTTTTATGTAAGTGAAATTCAAAGGGAAGCCCCCGTCCGTTTTCAGACACAGCTTCAAAAACTTACTTATGAGGCACTAGGAAAACTACAAATCCCTTTTGAACGTGTTGATACAGACGAGGCAATTACAATGGAAGATTGTGTCGCCATTAACGAAAAACTAAATATGAACATGGTAAAAACTTTGTTTCTCTGTAACCGTCAGCGGACGCAATTCTACCTGTTTATCACAACGGGAAATAAGTTATTTCGCTCCAAAGATTTCAGCAGTTCATTAGGAGTTGCCCGCGTTTCCTTTGCTCCTGCAGATGATATGGAATCTATGCTAGGCACAAAAATTGGTGCAGCGACTGTTTTTAGCAGTCTTTTAGACACGGAAAATAATGTGCAGATTGTATTTGACAAAGAGGTGCTTTCGGAAAAATGGTACGGATGCAGCGACGGTACAACAACAGGTTATATGAAAGTGCAGACAGAAGATATTTACCGAAAATTTCTGCCTTACACGAAACATACTGCGTTTGTAATTGAGGTGTGATATGGGACTTTATCAGAACAGAATAGTAATAAAAGTGGGGACCTCCACGCTTACAAATGAAATGGGAAAAAATAACTTGCGTTCTTTTGACCGCCTTGCATGTGTTTTGTCTGATATTCAGAACATGGGCTATGAGGTAATCCTGGTATCTTCCGGCGCAATTGCGGTTGGAACAAACAAACTGAACATGAAAGAACGTCCTGCCAGTATACGTATGAAACAGGCGGCAGCGGCAGTAGGACAATGCAGCATTATGTATCTGTACGATAAGTTTTTTGGTGATTATGATAAGACAATCGCACAAATCCTGCTGAACGCAAATGATATGGAACAGGAAGAAAAAAAAGAAAATCTGATAAATACATTTAATGCCCTGCTTGAAATGGAAATCATTCCCATAGTCAACGAAAATGATTCTGTAAAGTTTACAGAGATAGAATCAGACGACAGGTTGTTTGGTGATAATGACGTGCTTTCCGCTGTTGTCGCTGTTTTATGCAGAGCAAAGCTGTTAGTCATTCTATCAGATATTGACGGTTTGTATGATGCTGACCCGCGCCTGCATACTAATGCAAAACTGATAAAAAGGATAGAGCAGATTGATGAAAAAGTATATTCCCTGGCGGGCGGAGCCGGCTCAAGGCGAGGAACCGGAGGTATGAAAACCAAATTACGGGCTGCCGGATTAGCTACCTCGCAAGGCATAGACACCGTTATCACAAATGGAAAAAGGCCGGAAGCATTGTATGATATTATAAAAGGAAAAAGCGCCGGCACCCTATTTGTCGGAAAGATAACTTAACACGGAAGTATTTATATTCAGAAGGCCGCTGTTTCATATAATCACATAGGCAGAGCAGCAGGCAATCCGTCCAAGCTGTTCATAGTCAATCGCATCAGTCAAATGTTCCTCTTCATACTTGCACAAAAAAGAGGTCATATCTATGCCTGTACAGGCACATATAGGAGTATCAAAGTACATAAATGATGATTGGGGAACAATAGCTTTTGTTATTCCCAGAAACCAACTACAGTTATTGCTGACCCATAATTAAGATACAACTGCATATATTTTCTGTTTGGCTTTTTCATGTAGTCATGGTCAGACAATCACTATTCTTTTCCCTAAGTACAACTTTCTTCAAAAAATGTTGAAATTCAAAAAATAAAAGTACTATAATAAAAGTGTATTTGTATTCACTATTCATTTTGTATACACATTGCAAAGGAGCGAATTTCTATGTTCAAGAAAATTTTAAGATGTACGGCGGCTTTCGCAGCGGCGACTTTATTTCTGACCTCCTGCGGGGCAAAGACGGAACAAACCGGAATTGCACCGTCAAACCAGTCCCTTGCCGACAGCTCGGCTCTCTCTTGGGTGACATGGGGCGGATATGACGAATTTTGGGAACTGCTCGGCGAGACCTATCCCGATATTGAAATCGACTATGTGGGTTATGATGGC
>JAMOZS010000055.1 GCA_023667765.1 Roseburia sp.
CGGACAAACGGTTTTCAAGACCGCCTCGTTATGACCACTTCGATATCTCTCCAAAGTGTGTCCCGCTGTTTCAGCGGCAAAAATTATAATATCAAAAAGCTCTATCCATGTCAACATCTTTTTTAACTTTTTTGTACCTTTTTTGTAACTTTACGGATTTTATCCTCGGAATAATCCCCCATTGCCTGTATTACGGCTTACCGATAAGCGACAATTATCCCAGAATGGCCGCCGCCATCGCCAAATCCTCCGGCGTGGTAATCTTTATATTTTCGTAAGAGCCCATCACCAACTTCACTCCGCAATCCGTAAACAACTCCACAACGCTGGCGTCATCCGTCACAGGCACCCCGTTCTTAAACTCCGAGTACTTCTGCTCCAGCCGGGCATAGGCCTCCACAATCAGCCGGGTATCAAACACCTGCGGCGTCTGAATGTTCCACACCAGCCTCCTTGCGGGTGTTTCCAGCGCAAATCCCTGCTCATCGGCAATTTTTACAGTATCCTTGGAGGGTACGGCAGCCACACAGGCATGAAATTCCTGTACCGCCTGATAAGTACGCTCCAGAATTTCTTCTGTGAGAAAGGGTCTTGCCCCGTCATGGATAAAAACATAACCCTGCCTGTCCGTCACAGGCATACGCTCCTGTCTCAGCAGACGCATGGCATTGGCCACAGACGCATAACGCTCCTTCCCTCCGGCTATAATGGCATCTACCTTGTGAAATTCATATTTCTCTACAATCTCCCGCTTTACCCGGGATATATCCTCTTCCCCTGTCACCAGAATACAATCGTCAATAATCTTTGAGGCTTCTATAGTTCGCAGGGCATAATAAATTAAAGGTTTATCCTTCAGCAGAAGGAACTGCTTGGCAATCGGGCTTTCCATGCGGCTTCCGCTTCCCGCTGCCAGAACTACCGCCGTGCATCTTTTCTCTGTCAACTCAGTCTTTGCCATCTTCTCTATTTCACATCCCTTATATCCATATCTTCTTTCATCTCATCTTCTTTTTCCGGTTCGCCCTTTCCATTAATAGGAACCCGTCTCGTATGTATTTGTCTTTGCTATCATGAATTTACCGCTCACCCAACTTGAGATTCGGTACTGCGTTTAAATCATAGGCGCTGCGTACCCCCTGCATATATTCATAATAACCGGCCGCACCAATCATAGCGGCATTATCGGTGCAGAAAACAGGCGAGGGATAATAAAAGGAAATACCCTCTCCGGCACAATTCTTTGCAAAAGCCGCCCGCAGAGAAGAATTTGCCGCCACACCGCCTGCGATGGCAAGCTTATCGTATCCGAATGTCCTTACCGCACTCAGAGAATGCTCCACCAGCACATCTACCACAGCTTTTTGAAAGGAAGCCGCCACATCCGCCTGTGAAATCTCTTCTCCCTTCATCCGGCAGCTGTTTATGTAATTCAATACAGCCGATTTTAAACCGCTGAAGCTGAAATCATATTCATTTTCCGAGACTCTGGCTCTGGGAAACGCTATGGCGTCAGGATTGCCCTCCTTTGCCAGACTGTCAATCTTGGGGCCGCCGGGATATCCCAGACCAATCGCTCTGGCCACTTTATCAAAAGCCTCTCCCGCTGCATCGTCACGAGTGCGTCCTATCATTTCATATTTACCGTAATCCTTTACCGCCACCAAATGCGAATGACCGCCCGACGCCACCAGGCACATAAAGGGCGGCTCCAGCTCTTTGTTTTCGATATAATTGGCGCTGATATGTCCTTCAATATGATGTACGCCTATTAATGGTATATCAGTGGCAAAGCTGATTGCCTTGGCCTCGGACACGCCTACAAGAAGCGCTCCCACCAGACCGGGGCCATAGGTGACCGCAATGGCCGTAATATCCTTTAAGGTTACTCCTGCCTCCTTAAGCGCCTGCTCTATGACCTGATTGATTTTCTCAATATGCTTTCTGGAGGCAATCTCAGGAACCACGCCGCCGTAGACCGTATGTAATGCAATTTGGGAATATATCACATTGGAGAGAACCTCTCTGCCATTTTTCACTACTGCCGCTGCAGTTTCGTCGCAGGAGCTTTCTATTGCTAATATGACAACATCCTTATCCATGTATCTTTTATTCCTCTGTTTTCTCGGCTGTACGAACATTCTCCGTCAAATCCCAGCCATATATCTTCCATTTTTTATTTTCATCCCGGCGCAGCAAATATACGATATTGGAATATCTGTCAGTACTGTCCTCCTTTATCGTATAACCGCAGCCCAGGCGGGCAAAAACATTCCCTTCCACTGTATATCGTTCCACATTAGTACTGGCGGACACCGTCATATTGGTAATATGACGCTTTTTATCCTTATAATCCTGAATTTCCGATTTTAACTGAATCATATATGTATCGGGGTCGTTATTTTCCAACAGCTCATCATCATACAATTCCCTGGCCTTACTCCCCAGCTTTTCAATTTCCTCGTCAGTACACTCTTCATTATAAAAGCAGTTGAGAATCTCATTATAATACTTCAGCACTTCCTTAGGAGTTGACGGATAATCCAGGGTCATATCCCGACTCAGCGTCTTTTCTACCTCGCTTATGTTGGACTCCTCCCGAAGCACCTGCTTCCGATTAGACAAATAGGCATAGTAACCCACTACAACTATAATCAACAAAATGATAATAACCGTTACTTTCGTAGAGGCTTTCTTCATGCTCCTTAATCCGTTCCTTCCTACATATATTGATATATGATTGATTATCTTCCGGCAGGCTAATCCTCCTGAAACGAGAGTTCTACCGTTCTGCCATCCTTTGCCGCTATGGTCCGGGGAAAAATCTTCTTCACATCACCGAGGAATTCCTCCGGACGGGTCAGCGAAGGACTGTAATGAGTCAGCCAAAGCTCCGGGACATCCGCCTCTCTGGCAATCCTGGCCGCCTCATACATAGTCATATGCTTATGCTCCCTGGCCTTGGCAAGCTTATCCGGCTCGCCATACATCCCCTCCAGTATCAACAAATCCGCGCCTCTGGCATTTTCTATCATACTGCCGGTGGGACGGGTATCGGTACAATAAGTTACCTTGAGGCCCTTACGGGGCAGCCCCAATACCATATCCGGCGTATAGCTTTTTCCGTCTTCCTGAATACTTTCTCCCTTTTGCAGGCGGCTCCACAGCCTCATGGGAATTTCCTGCGCCATCGCCCGCTCCTTGTCAAAGCGCCCCGCCCGCGAAACACTTACGCTATATCCATAGCATAACACATTATGATTCACCTTAAAAGCCCGAATCTGAAAACCGTCAAAATCAAAATCCTGATTATCTCCCTCAATCTCCCTACACTCAACAGGAAAGGGCAGTTCGGGTGCAATCACCCGCAAGGCGCTCACCACTCGATTCAAGCCCTTTGGCCCAATCAGCAAAAGCGGCTCTGTCCTCTCCGCATTTCCCATGGTCAAAAGCATTCCGGGCAGCCCGCTGACATGATCCGCATGAAAATGAGTAAAACAGATAATATCAATCGGCTTGGGACTCCATCCCTTCTTGCGCAGAGCAATCTGCGTTCCTTCACCGCAGTCAATTAAGATGCCCTTTCCATTGTAGCGCATCATTAGAGAAGTCAGCCATCTGTATGGCAGGGGCATCATGCCCCCTGTCCCCAGCAAACAAACATCCAACATTTATTCTTCCATACTTTCCAGACTTTGAAAGTCTTATTTTTCAGAACCTTTTTCGGGGAATTTGCCGCTTTGCAGCGCAAATCCGATGTAGGAAACGCGTTTCCTTAAAGCAATTCCCTGTCGGCCACCTCCTCAACCGGTATCTGGAAGTCTGCCACCAGCTTATCATAACATGCCTCGCAAAGGTCAAATCGTTGTCTTACCCCATCCTTATTACTAAAATATCCAAAGGCATAATCCACATGAAAGCAACCCTCCTTCAGATATCCATGCTCCAATTTTAATTCTTTTTTACAGCAATTGCAAATAACTTTTTTATTCTTTCGCATATAACCACGCCTTTCCGTCCTGTGTTTCCCTGTTATTTAAGTTAAAATAAAATATTCTTCTCACGCTAATTATAACGGATAAACAGGTACTTTGCACGTGGTAATTATTAGGCATCCCCGAAGGCTCTAAGGAATATCTGATGAAATCAGCGCCTCCCGGTTCTGTCTGCGCCACATTATCAATGCATCCTCCCTGGGATGCTCATAAAAAGAAGGACGGATTCCTTCGCCGACAAAACCCAGCTTTTTATAAATATGAATGGCCGCCTGATTACTGACTCGCACCTCCAATGTATAAGCTGTAATTCCTATCGCTTCACCTTTTACAAAAAGCATTTCCAGCATCCTCTGGGCCAGTCCCCGGCCCCGTTCACCACGCGCCACCATGACCTTATCAATATTGCCCTCATGACAGATGTCCGCCATACCCACACAGCCTATCAGCTCCTCTCCCCTTGCCGCCACCAGATAATGACAATATGCATGCTCTAAAAGTCCGGCAAATGTCTGCTTTGACCAGGGTATGCTGAAAATCTGTGCCTCCAGTCGGCTTAAAGCCTCGATATCCCCAGGCTGCATATCTCTTATTATGATATTTTTCATCCTGCCCTCTCAGTTCGCCGCTCCCTCTGACTCTTGACCTTCTTTGTCTTTCTCCGCTTCCTCTCTTTCTCTCTCCGCCTGACTTTTTCTTAAATATTCCGGCTGATGTGCGGCGGCGCTGACTATTCTGCCCTCTCCTATATAAATCTCACCCAATGCCGCCACATTGGCCGCTCTCTGGCGATTCAGATGTGCCGGTGCTATCAGAAACGGCGTCTGGCACCGACTGGAAATGTCTTCCTGATATACCGAAACCCCGTCCCCCAGAAAAATTACTTTTCTGCCCAATTCATTTATTTTGCACATAAGCATTTCAATATCCATGGCGCACTGAGGCAGAATTGCCTCCGGCTTCAGAAGCCTCTCCTTCGCCGTCCCCAGCTTCGTCAGGACAAACTCATAGATTCCTGTATACACCTGATTTCTGCGCGCATCCATCATAGGACAAACCAGGCTCTCGCTTCCCCAGAAATGATAGGCCAATCCCTCCAGCGTAGGCACCTCAATTAAGGGCTTATCTAATGCCAGTCCCAAACCTTTAGCCGTGGCCGCCCCGATACGCAGACCGGTAAAGGAACCCGGCCCTGCGGAAATCGCTATGCCGTCCAGGCTCTCCAAATCCAGCTCTATTCTGTTACGAAGCTCCTCCAGCATGGGAAGCAGCGTCTGAGAATGCGTTTTTTTGTAATTGATATTGTATTCCGCAAGGAGTATCCCGTTCTCTACGACTGCCACTCCCGCCACCAGACCGGAGCTGTCCAATCCCAGTATTTTCATCACCATCTCCCTTTCTGTCACAGGCTCAAAAACCGACTTTTTGCGTTATATCTCTTCTATCGTTATCCTGCGATAGTCAAAGCCCTTCCCCAAATCCTTTTCAATGACAATTCTACCATAATGCTCCGGTAAAATGTCCGAGATGAAATCAGCCCATTCAATCAGGCACAGGCCCTGCCCATAGAAACAATCCTCATAACCGATTTCCTCCATCTCCTCCACATCGGCGATGCGGTATACATCAAAATGGTAAAAAGGCATACGGCCCTCCTCATATATCTGTACAATGGTAAAGGTCGGGCTGCTCACCGGTTCCGAAATACCCAGTCCCTTCGCCACCCCCTGTGTCAGCACAGTCTTACCGACGCCTAAATCGCCTGTTAGCGTATATATCTGTCCCGGCAACGCTCTCCGACCGATTTCTTCTCCCAGAGCAAAG
Organism: Roseburia sp.; assembly: GCA_023667765.1. Taxonomy (GTDB): domain Bacteria; phylum Bacillota; class Clostridia; order Lachnospirales; family Lachnospiraceae; genus Acetatifactor. The sequence continues at coordinate 5,820 of JAMOZS010000055.1, forward strand.
GTCTCCTCCGCACTGTAGGTTTCTGTCACTTTTATTGTCATATTTCCCATTTTACGCCTCATTTTGATACCGTCATGCCTGTCAGTTTCTATGTCATACATGGTTCTGCGAGTTACATCCATCTTCTGTTTCTCCGATTTATGCACGGATTTTTACCTTTTGGGGAGGCATATTCACCGAAATGATTTCAATCAAAGCCGCTTTGGAATCGCCCAGCTGCGCCTTGGGGAAAATAGTTGCATTGACCCTGGAAGTATAAACGATAATACTCCTGCTTGTAGATACGGCCTTTACCATATCACCCCAGGCCTGCTTCTCCTGCTGTTCTCCCTGGGAAACGGTAATCCCTTCTTCATCCAGCACATAATGCAGAGGCTGCTGAAAGCCCGGATTCGCCAGCATCTGCTGCCTGCTCTTAATAAAAAGCGTCCAGGGCAGATACAGCAGTAAAATAACACCAGCAATTAGAAAAATCCATTGTTTTCCGGACAAAGCCACTAATATGCATACCGCTCCCAAACCGCTCCCCATAATCCCGCCGGGACTGTTGTAGGAATGCATGAGCATATAATCATACAAATCGCCCGCCTCAATCTTAATATCCAATTCAACCATTCTGATACCTCTCTGTGCCATTCTCAGCACATCAGACCTTTTTCGCCGTTACGCTCCACAATGCCCCTGCAAATCTGCATGCATCTGCCGAGGCTCCGAAAAAAGCACCTACAACGTAGGCGCTTTATTGTTTGTGTCCATTATAAATTCTTGTCTGTAAAAAAGCAAGCCTTATTTACTCGTGGCGCAGAGCCTCGATAGGGCTTAATTTCGCGGCTTTTCTCGCAGGATAAATGCCAAAGAAAATACCTACCGCCGATGAGAAAAAACTGGCCCCCAGCACTGTGCCTAAGCTGACATAGGCATTCACTCCCATCAGGGCACAAATTCCGCTGGCTCCCAACTCGCCTAACAAAATACCTATCAACCCTCCCATCAGCGTAATAATCGCCGATTCCGACAAAAATTGAAGCGTGATAGAACCTGTTCTGGCGCCCAGAGATTTACGAATTCCGATTTCCCTGGTACGCTCCGTCACGGACACCAGCATGATATTCATAACACCGATACCGCCTACCAACAGAGAAATTGCCGCCACAAAAACGATAAAGATTGTCACTGTGTTGAGCACCGTATTCATTTCTCCCATAATGTCTGCAAAATTCTGAACCCCAATCAGATTTTTTCCCCTCGCATCATATTTGTTCTCCAGTATTTGTAGGGTATTCTTCGCCACCTGCGTGGAATATTCCGCTCCCTCGCTCACTATCAGCATTTGATATATACCGGGATAGAATCCATAGACATTGTCCAGCACCGATTTCGGCGCCTCCATATTCACGAAACCGACTTCATCATATCCCATGGTTAACAGAGAAGCGGCGCTGTCCTGGCGAATTCCCACTATGGTATATTCCTCTACCATCCCCCACATATTTACTTCAAAGCTCATATCGATTACATTGGTGCTTCCAAAGAGGGCCCGCGCGCTGCTTTCTGTAATTACGCAGACAAGATTGCCGGAATAATAATCGTTTTCCGTAAAATATCTTCCTTTTATAATAGGGTCGTTGCTGGAATACTCCAGCCCTGTGGTTCCGAAATTAATGCTGGCATTCACCATCCCCTTTCTTCCCGTTGCAGTCCCACTATAACTTTCCATGGAGGTTACCGCCTTCACATGAGGTACTTTCTCCTGTATCAGTTCCAAATCCTCATCACTGAATTCCAGGTACTCCCCCTCCTCGTTTTCCTGCATGGAATAAATATACAGCTGGCCTCCTGCCATATTATTCAATTCGCTGTTAATATCTCTCTTCATTCCATTTCCGATAGAAATAATCATAATAACAGAAGAAATACCGATAATAATGCCCAGCATTGTCAGAATGGAACGGCCCTTATTGCTTTTGATATTCATCAGGGCAATTTTAATATATTCCCAAACCTGTGCCATAAAGCGCCTTACCTTTCCCTTAGTTTTCCGGCATAGCCATTACCGTCATGCCCTCATATACCTCAATCACGCTGCTCAGGACAATCTGGTCTGCCTCGGTGATGCCGTCTATAATCTCCGTGTATAAATCCGCAGAAATCCCGCACACTACGGACCGCCTCTCTACCACGCCATTATTTACCACATAGACAAAATCTCCGTCCCTGTCCACATTAATGACCTCTATGGGAACCAGCAAGGCGTCCTCCGCTTTCTGCGTATAGACTTCCACCTTTGCCTCCAGGCCCAATACAATATTGGAATCAGGCTCTTCAATATGTATCTGCACCTTCACCATAGGGGTTCCGGTCAAATTATTCTCTGCCACGCGGCTAATCCTGCTCACCTTTCCGCTGTAGGTCTTACCGCTTATCTGAATATCTGCTTTCTGACCAATCGCCAGCTTTTCCAGACTGTTTTTAGAAACCGTTACCTCTACCATCAAGTCTTTGCTGCTCTCCAATGTCAAAAGCTGCATTCCCTGGGTCGCCATGGCTCCCGGCAGGGCAACACATTCCGTGATGATTCCGTCAAAATCAGCCGTAACCCCTTCCTGTATCAGCCGCAAATCCTCCTCTGCCGCCTCGTAGCTCATGCCGGCCAGGGCATTGTCCACCTCCAGCTGCTTCTTATCATAGCTGTCGAGAATCTGCGCCTCACTGGTTGCCTTCTGGCTCTTCATCTCCGCCTCATATTCCTTAAAGCCGGCTATCTGTTCCTGAACCTTCTGAATCTTCTGCTGGGTCTGAGCTACATAATCACTGTTGCCGGAAATCTGCTGCTGATATTCCACCTGGGAAAGCTTCTCCGTGGCCTCCTCCAATTCCTTGGACTTAGCCTTGTATTCCTTGGAATCAGGCGCCAGCTCCGCAAGCTCCTTCTGCAGCGCCTTAATCTGACTGCTCAGGTTAAAGCTCTGACTGGCCAGATTATTGCTGGTATTTCTCTGACTCTGGGACAATTCCTCCTGTAACTTTTCCACGTAGCTCTCACAATCCGATATCTGCTGTTTCAATACACCCAGATTTGTGTTCGCCTCATTCAGCTTTGCCTGACTGTCCGCATTGCCTGCCAATGCTTTCTGATAGGCGGCAGTATTTCTGGTCTGCTGGAGCGCAGCCTGCTCCAGCGCATTCTCCGCATCCTTCATCTGATAACTCACCAGAAGCTCTCCTGCCTTTACCTCCTGACCAACCTGGGCATTTACCTTATCTATGATTCCGTTTACCCGTGAAAAGATTACCATCCTGTTTTCACTGGCAATATTGCCGCTGGCGCTAACAACATCCTGCAATTCCCCTCGAGAAGCTGTGGTAACGGTTACCGGTATCGCTGCCTGGGACACCACAGAGCCCATAAGCTTGAGGCCCACTATAAGAAGCGCTGCCACTACCAATACAATAACAAGCGCTATCTTTCCCTTCTTCTTTTTCTTACCATCATTCAGAACTGTCATTTCATTCTGCTGTACTCCGATATTTTTGTTTTTTCTCATTTTTCCGACCTCTTCCTGCTTTATTGATTTATCACGCCTCTGATTTTACCGGCTCTCCTCTATCGCTTTCGGCAGCGCCGATGGTCTCATCCATCTCTATGCGGCCATCCCTTATTTTAATCACCCGTTTCGCCTGAGCCGCTATTTCATTATCATGGGTAATTAATATCACTGTGTGGCCTTCCTTATGTAAATTGCTCAATATTCCCATAATCTCTTTACTGGAAGCAGAATCCAGATTACCCGTGGGCTCATCTGCCAAAATCACGGGAGGGGCCTGCGCAATGGCTCTTGCAATGGCTACCCGCTGCTGCTGGCCTCCTGACATCTCCGAAGGTTTATGGGTGATTCTGTTTTCCAGCCCCACCCTGGCCAACGCCTGTCGGGAAAGCTCTATCCGTTTCTGCCTGCTCACACCGCGATAAATCAATGGCAGTTCCACATTTTCCAGCGCCGTCAGATTCGGTATCAGATTAAAGCCCTGAAAGATAAATCCTATCTCCCGATTTCTGATATCCGACAATTCATTGTCATCAAGCTGGGACACATCATGCCCATGCAAATGATAGGTTCCGCTGGTAGGCACATCCAGACAACCCAGCATATTCATCAGCGTAGACTTGCCGCTGCCGGACTGTCCAATAATTGCCACAAATTCACCCTCATCTATGCTCACATTTACATGGTCCAGCGCATGCACCTCGTTTTCCCCGGGATTATATACCTTGCACACATCCCGAATTTCCACTAAAGCGCCCATATATTCTCTACCTCCCTACGCGTCTTGCCTAAGGAATATCTGATTCCCTCATCCCTTCCTTAAAGCCTCTGGCGGATGTACAACAATTTCTTTGTATTGCTGTACTGTTTGCATAATACACCAATTCACATATCATGTCAACACTATTCTTTAGAGCCCCCGGCGGTGTACACGGATTTTGCAGGGGAATTTGCTGCTTTGGGGCACAAATCCGGTGCGGGAAACGCTTTCATCAGCGTTTCCTTAATTATAGATTATAAAAAAAATAATGAAAATCACTCTGCCAAAAAACATAAGATTTTCTTAAGGGAAACAAAAAAACCGACAAAGACAGATTTTTTTGACTGCCTTTGTCGGTGCGCAAATCATAACGTGCGTTTTTTACATTTTATGTCCTGCCTTCAAAATAGGACTCAACGGCTTATAGACTAACAGCGTCACCAGGGAATCTGCTGCGCCCTTCATTAAGTTAAGGGGCGCCACACAAACAATCACAAAACTGATAATGCTTCCCTCCTTCATCAGGGGATTAACCTCGGCTCCCGCCGCCAGAATAGCCTCCATAGGCATAAACATTCTCGCAAAGGCAGGAAGCAGATATATGGCATTGAAGGCCGTTCCGAATACCGTCATAACCAATGTACCCACAACACAGCCTGCAATGGCTCCCTTCTTGGTTTTTCTGAACAGGTAAATCGCAGAGGCCGGAAGGATAAAGCTGCAGCCGACTGCAAAATTCGCTAATTCACCCACAAACGCGGTACTGGTAGGCTTGAAGAGAAGCTTTAGCAGAATCTTTAAAAATTCCATCATCACGCCTGCTACCGGGCCAAAGGCAAAGGTTCCCACCAGAATCGGAAGCTCGCTGAAATCCAATCCATAAAAGGGCGGCGCAAAAAATACGGGAAGCTCTATCACCATAAGTACAGCCGCCAGCGCCGAAAACATACCTATCACCACAATCCTTCTCGTGTCAAAAAGCTTCTGCTTCTTCCCCTGCCTTTTCTGATTCAGCTTTTCCAGCAACAGGGCCACCAAAAAAAGCGCTACAATTACCGCCAGAAACTCCATTACAAAAACCAGATTGTCTGCTACGCTTTTCATAAATCCACTCATTTCCTTTTCCTCCGTTTTCTCTCTGTAAGATAATTCCTCTGGCAGAAGAACAAAGCCCCGGGATAAACTATCCCGGGGCGTATACGCAGAACACTTTCCGTAAGATACAGAAAGACGCATCCACATTATCAAGCAAAAATAACACTTGCTATTCTTCTTTCATCCAGACTTTACTGTTGGTCTCGGACTTTCACCGAGTCAGCCATGGGCATATTGCTTCCTGCCAGTTTCATCAACATTCAGGTATGCTGCCATGGGTCGCGGACTTTACCGCCAGTAGGGAATCGCACCCAACCCCGAAGAATTTTCTTTCCTTTTTAGATTTTAAAGTTACCGTTTCTTTGTACTGATGCAATGTATCACTCCCATTTCGCCAATCGGCATACCTGAGACGGAACAGGCATTCGACGCCAATTGGCAAAGGATGAAACACTCAGTGTAGAAAATGATAACATATGCTTTCTTTTTTTTCAAGAGTTAAAAACAAAAAGAACGCATAAAACCTCGAAGCTGTTTTCTCCGAATCCTTATTTCCATTCATTTATATAAAGCTGAACCCTGTTATTTAGTATTTCCGCCGCATGCTGCGCCGTAACGTCCCCCTCAAAATAGGGCATAAGTTCTTCCTCTAACATAGCCTGTATTGCCGTGATATTGTATGGAACCGCCCGGGAATGCTCAACCATAAAACGGAATTGCTCAAATTGCTCTTCTGTGTAAGCAAATCCCGTATATATCATATCTTTCTGGCTACGGCGCCTTTCATTTTCCAAAAGGACTTCCAGTGCTGCCTTATTTACAGGGAAAGCCGGCGTACAATTCGCAAACAGTTCTCCTGTTACAGGTCTGTCCTTATCATAGTCATATTCCACGTATTTGATTTGGCTCTGCTCCGAAATCAGGTATTTTAAAAATGCAATTGCTCCCTCCTTTTTTTCTGATTGACTGTTTACATAAATTAAATGGGGAAGCACATAAATACCATTGCCCTCCTTACGCGGATACCCCAAAAACACAGGTTCCTCTCCAAAAGTATCATAGACCTGCGCAATCTGCTGGAAATTTTTCATTCCGAAATCAGTGACAGTTCCCCTTAAAAAGGAACCGACCGCAAAAATCTCTTCCCTGTCTAAAGACTGTTCCGAATGCTTCGTATCTCCATATTCTTTAGCAAAAGCAAGAAGGTCCATAAAAGGCTGCTCTGTCAAATGACTCCTTCTATGATTCCAATCAATATAATCCGTATTGGAATCATCCGATAAGGCATATTTTATTACTATCATTTCTCCGCTAAAGTCCTCCTGAAGAAGCTTTGCATCAGATTCCTGCACTTTGTTCATCAGCTCCTCCATGGTAAGAGTGCTTTTTCCTTCCACGTCCGAACCTCGATATGCCACATAATCAATCATAAAATCATACGGAATGGCGTAAAGCTTTCCGGAAATCCTACCCTGTTCAAAAGCGGAAGCAACGCAGCCTGTCTCATCAAAGCCCCAATCTTCCATGCATTCCAGATATCCGTTCTGCACCATGGCTTCCGGCTTCAGAATGACATCTCCCTCCAGCATGTCCGGTCCTCTTCCGGCGCTGATTTCCAACTGAATCCTGTTTCGAAATGCTACATCATCCTCATCGCTTTCCGGTAAAAGCGTCTTAATGCAATACTCTCTGCTCTGTCTGTTGAATCCGGCAATAACAGCATTTAAGGACGCATTCTGCATACCGAAAGCAATCGTAATCTCCTGTTTTTCAACAGATGGCTTCTGCTTTGTAATAGAACCTGTCAAAAGAAGCAGTTCCCCGTCTAACTGTACAAGAAGCTGCACCCTGTCCTCCTTCAAGCTTCTGATTCCATATACTTCCTCCGCATAATAACCTTCGTTATTAAAATCAAAAAGCTTTTGCATCCCCTCTTCTCCCACAAGCCAGAGAGCTTTTTCGGCATTCACACACCAGAATTCTTTCCCAAGATACGTTATCAGGAATTCCTCCTTTATCTCCTCCGTTCCATTCAAAAAATTCCTTTCACCATTTCCCTGCCAGACCGTTATCTTTCCTTCCTCAGCGCTTCCGTAAAAGCTCACCTCCGAATGCTCCTCCTTTTGCACAGCGCCATAAATCCACCCCGAATCTTCTCGCTGCCATTGCTCCTGCATAGTTGAATCGAAGGCAATGATTTGAGTCAAGTCGGTTCCCGCAAGGGGAATGCCTGTATTCTCATACAGATACGTATTTCCGGAATCATCCAGAAACACCTGCGCATTTTCCATTTCTATTATCCGCTGCCTTAAAGCATTAGCCGTTCCTATTATCTCGCCTACTCCGTCTGCGCCAAATGTAGCCAGATAATCCTCTCCTTCCCGGGTAGTCACAAGACAATAGAGTTTTCCATTCAGAGACGGAATCATCCTGCCGATTCTGGAATACATTGTTCCTTCTCTTTCAAATCCCTCCCACAGAGATATTGCTACCCACTCTTTCGTCTCAAAGGTGAACACTTGTTCATACGCATTCAATATCTCATCCATGGCATCATTATAAACTATCACTTGCCTGCAGACACCTTCCCCATAAAAAAGCGGCTCATCCGCCACCATCTTTGCATTCCCAATCACAGCCTGTATAGCCTTATCCGGATTCGGAAGCTCATATTCCTCCATTTGACAATACCTCCCCAAAGCTGTTTGGAGCTGTGACCCGCCAGCCTCCTGCGATATTTGTGAAGTATGATTGCAGCCGCTCAAAAAAAGAACGGCTGCAATCATATAAATGATATAATAATGATATCCTTCTCTCATGATTCTACTCCCACATGAACCATTACTGACCGCACGGTGCGGTATGCTGTGTCTTTGATGTTATGTTTTGCTGTTTTGTAGAACCACATGCGCATTTATAAATATCTGCATATGTAATTTGATAAACCTGACACACTCTCGTTTCCGACTTCCCTGTATCTTTATTATAATATACGTAGGAATGAGACGACACATATCTCCTGCTAATTTCATTGGTTCCCATATACGAATAGGCACATGTATGAGTTGCCGCCAATGACACCATCCCCACCGTACATACCATAGTACAGAGACAAACAACAGCTACTAAATTTTTTACTATCCCTTTCATGAATATACCTCCTTTAAAATATGCTTGATAGGATATATACACGACTCATACAGAAAACCTCACAAAAATTTCATAAAAAATATTTTCCTTAGACCCTCCGGCATGATACACTATAAATAGTTCTAAGGAAGCGCTTTTATCAGCGTTTCCTTAATCGGTATCAAAAGACATTTATTAAAAGAAGAAGGAGGGATTTCCATGAAATTCAACAACGGCTGCTGGCTGTTAAAAAAAGGCTTCACCGCCTTTGCCCCCCAGCAGGTATACGATGTGCAAATCACCGACACATCGGTAACGCTATGTGCTCCGACACATTTTATCAGACATCGGGGGGATACCTTAGGCGGGGCGAATCTGACTCTGCAAATCACTTCCCCCATGCCGGAAGTATTAAGGGTACAGGTACGGCACCACATGGGAGTGAAGAAAAAGACTCCTGCATTTGAATTAAATCTGGATACGCCCCAGACGCTTACCGTATCCGAAAGCGAAGAAACCATCTGCGTTTCCAGCGGCAGTCTGCGCCTGGAAATTGGCAGGCAGCAATTTTTCATGCGTTATTATCGGAACAATGAGCTGATTACCCAGAGCACCGACAGGGATTTGGCTATGATGAAACAGGATTTCTCAGGAGATTATTATGATATAGAGGGAGACACTCAGGACACCTATATGCATCAGCAATTTTCCATCGGCGTGGGAGAACTGTTCTACGGCACCGGCGAACGCTTTACTCCCTTTGTAAAAAACGGACAGAGTGTGGAAATCTGGAATGAGGACGGGGGCACCAGCACCGACCAGTCCTACAAGAACATCCCCTTTTATCTTTCCAATAAAGGTTATGGCGTACTGATAAATCATCCCGGGAGAGTATCCCTTGAGTTTGCCACAGAACATGTGACAAGAACCTCCTTCACCGTCTCCGGCGGACATCTGGACTACTTTTTCTTTAACGGGCCCGGAATGAAGGATGTGCTGACCCGTTATACGCAGCTTACAGGAAAGCCTTCTCTGCCGGCTCCCTGGACCTTTGGCCTGTGGCTGTCCACCTCCTTCACCACCGATTATGACGAGGCTACGGTCATGAGCTTTATAGACGGTATGCTGGACAGAGGCATTCCTCTGCGCACCTTTCATTTTGACTGCTTTTGGATGAAGGGCTTTCACTGGTCTGATTTTCTCTGGGACAGCGATGTTTTTCCTGACCCCAGGGGAATGCTGGAACGCATAAAACAGAAGGGTCTGAATATCTGCGTGTGGATTAATTCCTATATCGGTCAGGAATCCGCTTTGTTTGCGGAGGGTAAGGAAAGGGGATACTTCATCAGGCGGCCCAACGGCGACGTATGGCAGTGGGACATGTGGCAGCCCGGCATGGCTCTGGTAGACTTTACCAATCCTCTTGCCTGCAAATGGTTCCAGGATAAGCTGGAGGCGCTGCTGGACATGGGAGTGGACTGCTTCAAAACCGATTTCGGCGAGCGCATTCCCACCAACTGCGTTTACTATGACGGCTCCGACCCTGAAAAAATGCACAATTATTATACCTATCTGTACAACAAAACAGTTTACGAGCTTCTGGAGCGAAAGCGCGGCAAGGGAGAGGCCGTGTTGTTTGCCCGTTCCGCTACCGTGGGCGGTCAGAAATTTCCGGTTCACTGGGGCGGCGATTGCTGGTCCGATTATGTCTCCATGGAAGAAAGCCTGCGCGGCGGTCTGTCTCTTATGATGAGCGGGTTCGGATTCTGGGCTCATGATATCGGCGGCTTCGAGAATACCTCCACTGCCGATGTATACAAGCGCTGGGTAGCCTTCGGCCTGCTCTCCTCCCACAGTCGTCTCCATGGCTCCAGCTCCTATCGGGTACCCTGGGCCTATGATGAGGAGGCCGTAGATGTGGTGCGTTTCTTTACCCGCTTAAAGGCAAGGCTTATGCCCTATCTTTACAAAACCGCTGTAGATACCTCCCAAACCGGTATTCCCACCATGCGCAGCATGGTACTGGAATATACCGCCGATTACAACTGCTCCTATCTTGACAAGCAATACATGCTGGGCGACAATCTGCTGGTGGCGCCTGTCTTTCATGAAGAGGGGCTGGGCCGCTTCTATCTGCCAAAGGGCGTATGGACGGATTTCCTTACCGGAGAGGTCTATGAGGGCAGCAGTTGGGTGGAAAAGAAATACGATTATCTGCATCTGCCCCTGCTGGTTAAGGAAAACTCCCTGATTGCCATGGGCGCCCGGGACGACAGGCCGGATTATGACTATGCTGCTGGGGCAGAGCTTCGAATTTACGGACTGCAGGACGGTGGGGAAGCTTCCTCCTGCATTTATGGCATAAACCGGGAAAAGGAGCTGGAGATACGAGCCCTACGGACAGGAAAGCAAATCACTGTCACCACCAGGGCCGATAAACCCTTCTCCCTTCGGCTGATAAATATTAAAGCCTCCGACGCCGCAGGCGCGAAGCTGACCTGTGAGGGCAGCGATAGCCTACTCACGGACTGCGAAAATACCGTAACAATAAATCTTCTTTAACATACAGCGACAAAGCGGACAAGTCCGCTTCAACTCCCCTTATCCGGCAATCTTGAGGGACTTAGGAAACGCTGATAAATACGTTGCCGGAGGCTTTAAGGAAGGGCTGCTTAAAATCAGCGCTTCCTTTTATTCTGCCTTAATCTTCATCGTCAGGCTGATTCTCTTCTTTTGTACATCCACGTCCAATACCTGCACCTCTACAATATCCCCTACGCTTACCGCCTCCAAGGGATGCTTAATAAAACGGTCGGTAATCTGAGAAATATGTACCAGTCCGTCCTGATGGACGCCGATATCCACAAACACACCAAAGTCAATGACATTGCGGACCGTCCCCTTCAAAATCATACCGGGCTTCAAATCCTTCATATCCAGCACGTCGCTTCTGAGAATGGGCTTTGGCATATCGTCTCTGGGGTCGCGGGCCGGCTTTTCCAGCTCCTTTAAAATATCTGTCAGGGTAATTTCCCCAATACCCAGTTCCTGCGCCAGAAGCTTCTTATCTTGAATCCGCCTTTCCAGATTGGATACCTGCATCTGTGCATCTGCCCCCTCTGCCGTCCGGGAAGCATGCTTTTGCGTCTGGGTTTTTTTAGCTGCCCTGTTGTCCTCGGCATCCAACACCATACCTCCCATGGCTGCTGCCAAAGCCTTACCCATAGCTGTATTGGTATTGCGCACCTGCACGGCCTTTTGCTTCGGCTGTTTTTCCGCCTTGGCCGCAGGCATGGAAACGGTCGCCCTTACATGCTTCGCCTCCGCCGCCTTTTTCTGCATCTGCTTTACGTCCTCCATAGTAAGACCCAGCTTATCCAGAAGCTTTCCTGCCGCCTCATAGGATTCCGGATGAACGCTGGTGGCGTCCAGGGGATTATCG
>JAMOZS010000056.1 GCA_023667765.1 Roseburia sp.
CGATTTGGAGCCGGCATTGCAGAGGATATAGGGAGATTAACTTATGCGCAAAGAGCGGCGCAGAAATGAGGATTTTTTATGGATAAACTGGCGATAGTAGTACCCTGCTATAATGAGGAAGAAGTATTGAAAATTGCTTCCGAGGCCCTGCGCGGCGTGTTGGATGATTTGGTGCGGAAGGGTAAAATTGCCGAGGACAGTTTTATTTTGTTTGTAAATGACGGTAGTAAGGACCGTACCTGGGAGTTGATTGAGGAGGAGCATAGCGCCTATCCTGTGCAGGTGTGCGGTGTGAAGCTGGCGGGAAACGTAGGGCATCAGTTTGCGTTGACGGCTGGATTAATCACAGCCATGGACAGGAGCGATGTGACCATATCCATTGATGCGGATTTGCAGGATGATATCAATGTAATCGAGGAGATGATTGATAAATATCACGGCGGCTGTGATATCGTATACGGTGTGCGTCGGGAGAGAAAAACAGATACTTTTTTTAAGAGAGTAACGGCACAGGGCTTTTATCGGCTGATGAATCTCATGGGTGTGAAGACAATCTATAATCATGCGGACTTCAGGCTGATGAGCAAGAGGGCTGTGGAGCAGTTCTCCCAATACAGGGAAACGAATCTTTTCCTGCGGGGTATGGTGCCGCTGATTGGCTATCAGACAGATAAGGTATATTATGACCGCAAGGAGCGCGTGGCAGGAGAGTCCAAGTATCCCTTGAAGAAGATGCTGGCGCTGGCCTTTAACGGTATTTCCTCCTTCAGTGTAAAACCCATTACCCTGATTCTGGGATTCGGTCTGTTTATTATCGTTATTTCTGCTTTGGCGGCAATCTATGCGTTGATTTCTTATTTCTCGGGACGGGTGGTGCCGGGATGGACGTCGCTTATTCTGTCTATCTGGTTTTTGGGCGGCATACAATTGATTGCCATCGGGCTGGTGGGACAGTATATCGGCAAGATTTATATAGAGGTGAAGCAGAGGCCGCGTTACAATATTGAAAAGATTCTTGACGCTTCAAAGGCACAGGAGTGAGGATAACCAAGGATGAGCTGGAAAAAGAATATTTTTAGTTATTTGATGTGGTTTCTCTATTCCGTTGCAGTAGGAAGCGGACTGTTTGGTATGGTGGCGTTTATCGGAAGCAGAGCGGGACAGCCGCTGTATCAGGCGGGACTTTTGAGTGTGGGAATACTGCTCCTTTCGGGCTTTTGCGTGTTTTGGCTGAATCGTCTGTCGGTTAAGCTTTTAAAGGAAAGAACCATAAAAGCTCACTATATTCTGCGGGCGGAGATTGCGGGGGTCATATTGCTTCTGGCTGCAGGCATCTGGCTTCGGATAGGGCATTCGATGCCTGCCGTGGATGGGAGCGGATATTTTGAGCCGGCCTGTGTGTCGGCGAATCAGGTGCTTCCCCAGGTGGTGCATGGAGCCGAATATTTGTATCTGCTGTTTTTGCATGGCGTCTGTATTCTTTTTGGCAATCGTTTGGAAATCTGTATCTGGAGTCAGGTGCTTGTGCAGCTCTTAGCGGGAATGGCGTTGTATTTTGGGGTGCGTAAGCTCCTTGGAGTACTTCCGGGTCTGACGCTGCTTGCTTTTATGATGCTGCCGGGGGTGATGATAGAGGAGGCTTTTGTACTGTCTCCCCGTCCTCTTTATCTGCTGCTTTATGGAGTGGGCCTTATTCTGGTCTCCGAAGGTATTCAGAAAACGCAGAAATTTCCGGTTTTGGGATTATTGGCAGGCCTCCAGACAGGCTTTTTGCTCTACTTGGATATTTTGGGTATCACCTTGCTTGTGATTATTGTCTCCGTGTTTTACAGATGCCGGGAGAAAACCAGGTCGGGGGAAAGACTGCAGATTTTTCTGGTTTCTCTGGCAGGGCTTGTGGCGGGATATTTCGTCTGTACGCTTGTGGACGCTCTTTTAAGCGGCGGAGCGTGGGCGAATGTGATTAGGGCATGGGGAAATCTTTATATGCCGGAGTATTTTGACATACCGGAGCAGTTTTGGAAGCTGGGAAATTACGGGAATGTACTGGCTCTGTTCGGAATGCTTTCCCTGGGCATCTTTAGTTTTTTTTGTCAGAGGCGCAAAGAGAATGTAAGTGTTTTGGGACTTATGGGAATCTTGATTGCCGTTGGAGGCTGCGTCGGCTGTCTGACGCAGCAGCTTTACGGATATGATTTGTTGTATCTTTTGTTGGCGGCGCTGGCAGGCGCAGGCCTTTCCAATATTTCGGGTGCTTTCGGACTGACAGAGGGAGAATTGCAGACGCAGGAAGCTTTCGTGTCGGAGACACAGGTTCAGGAAGGAGCGGCAGGACTGCCGGAGGCATCGCAGCCTCAGCTTCAGTACATAGAAAATCCCCTGCCCTTGCCGAAGAAGCATGAGAAGAGAGTTTTGGATTATGACTATTTTGTGGCGGATGACGATGATTTTGATTAACCGTAGGCAGGAGGCTTGTACGGCTTAAGAGGGCATAAGGATGATAGGCAGATAAATGATAAAATAAATAAAAAAGGGAATACTAAAAGGGCTGATACATGGGGTATCAGTCCTTTACTTATGTCATAAGAAATACTGTGTCACTGTGAAAGACTAATATAAATTTCCTATGATATAAAAAAATAGGATGCACACTCGTGCGAATGGAAATATGCTGCAGGGAGGAGGCCGCAGGCATAATGGGGTCTGCCGTTTTGGGAACAACAATAAAAGGAAGAATGCGGAGGTATGTATGGAGCAGGAGAATCAGAACAGGCAGGTAAGAGCTGCCCGGAGCACGGATAAGGAACAGCAGGACAAGGAAAAGCATGAGGAGGAGCGGATTAAGGAAACCGGACAGCTTACGCTGACAGAGAACAAGGAGCATCAGGATATTCATCTGCTTTCTGTCATCGGAGAAATAGAGGGACATGAGAATCTGTCAAACAATTCCAAGACAACAAAGTATGAGCATATTCTGCCCCAGCTGGCGGCTATTGAGGATAGCTGCGAGATACAGGGAGTATTAGTGCTTTTAAATACCATGGGCGGGGATGTGGAGGCTGGGCTGGCCATTGCCGAGATGCTGGCGTCTTTGAGTAAGCCCACGGTGTCTTTAGTATTGGGGGGCAGTCATTCTATCGGGGTTCCCATCGCCGTGAGCACGGATTATTCCTTTATTGTGCCTACAGGCACTATGGTGATTCATCCGGTGCGGACAAATGGCATGGTTATCGGCGTGCCGCAGACCTTTGATTATTTTAAGCTGATACAGGACAGAATTACGGGCTTTGTCTGCAATCACTGCAGGATTGACAGAAGCCGTTTTGAGGAGATGATGCTGGAAACGGGGATTCTGACGAAGGATGTAGGGACTATTTTGGTGGGCGGGGAGGCCGTTACCAATGGTATTATTGACGAGGTGGGGGGCATTGACAAGGCGCTTCAAAAGCTGCACCAGATGATAGGAGATAAGGAGCAGGTAGGGTAACAGTTCAGCGGAAGGCTGAGCTGTTACCAGGTGGGAGATAAAAAGTTGTAAATAGGGTGACAAGCCGGAAGAAAAATGTTATACTCATATAAATGCCCTGAATCTGTAAAGAAGTAAATCAAGATAGAAATCGGGGCAGTTTATGAAGAGAGGTATGATGAAATGGCAGCTTCTTCAGGCAGAAGGACATCAGCTTCCAAGGGAAATAATAACAGAAAGAAAACAAATGCTTCCAAGAAAGCTCAGCTGCAGAGGGCGGCGCAGGACAGCGCCATGTTCCACGAAATTGGGTTGATAGCGTTATTTCTGGTCATGGTATTTTGCTTTTGCTGTAATTTTGGCATAATCGGTCCGGTGGGAGATAAAATCAGCAGCGTTTTGTTTGGTTTATTCGGATTTAGCGCATATGCGGCGCCGGTTCTTTTGTTTCTTGCCATAGCGTTCTGGTTTGCAAACGAAGGAAATCCCAATGCTCTGCGCAAGCTGATTGCAGGTGTGGTGCTTTTTATCATGCTGGGAGTGGTATGTGAATTAATAGCTCAAAAAGTGGTTTTAACCGAAAAATACGATATCAAGGCGATATATGAGGCCAGCAGCGCCGGAAAGAACGGAGGCGGCATCATAGGGGGAAGCGTGGCCTATCTGCTGCAGCATTATCTGGAGACAATCGGGACGGTATTGGTAGTGCTGTTATGCTCGGTAGTCAGCATGATTCTGCTCACGGAGCGCTCTCTGTTAGACAGTATGAAAAACGGGGGAAGCAGGCTTCGGGAGAGGAGCAGGGAGGATGCGAAGCGCCGGAGGGAATATACAGAGCTTCGCAGACAGGAGCAGGAGGAACAGAGAGCCAGACGGGAAGAAGAAAAGCGGCTCAGGGCGGAGGAGAAGGAAAACGAAAAAATCCTGCGTATGGAGAAGAAGGTCAGCGGCGTAATGATGGATACTGCGTTAAAGCCCCGGGAGGAGGAAAAGCGCAGGGATGATATTCATGAGATTATCTATGCCGGAGAGCCGGAAGATACGCAGGAGCCTACGCCGGTAAGGGAAGCCTCCGTAAGAGAGGCCGACGCCCCTGCGTTTGATTTCGACAGTATCAGAGTGCGGACGGCCCATCAGGTAATCCTTGAGGAGCCGGAGGAAAAGGGGGAAGAGCAGGGAGATGCTCTGACAGAAAAAATCAGGATACATAAGGAGGGAATGGCAGAGCCGGAGGAGAAGCCGGCGGTTTTGGCAAAAGCTTCCTCCAAGCCGTCCACGGGCAGGGAGAAGCCTTCTTTAGACGGGGGCGCTTCTGCTGACACAGGACTTGGCGCAGAAATACAGGGCGGCGAAAAGCGGATGCCGAAAAAGTATATATTCCCGCCGCTTTCCAGGCTGCAGAAGGGTGCGGCGGTTACAGGAGATTCCACGAAGGAGTTGAAGGAGACGGCCATGCGCCTCCAGCAGACTTTAAATACCTTTGGCGTAAGGGTAACGATTACGGATATCAGTCAGGGCCCCAGTGTGACCCGTTATGAGCTGCAGCCGGAGCAGGGCGTAAAGGTCAGCAAAATTGTGGGATTATCCGACGATATTAAATTGAATCTGGCGGCTACGGATATTCGTATAGAAGCGCCAATTCCGGGGAAGGCGGCCATCGGGATTGAGGTGCCCAACAAGGAGAATATGACGGTGGCGCTTCGGGATTTGCTGGAGAGTAAGGAGTTCAGAGATTTTTCCTCTAATCTGGCTTTTGCCGTCGGAAAGGATATTGCCGGAAAGACTGTTGTAGCGGATATTGCAAAGATGCCTCATATGCTGATTGCGGGCAGTACGGGTTCCGGTAAATCCGTGTGTATCAATACGTTGATTATGAGTATTTTATATAAAGCCCATCCCGATGATGTAAAGCTGATTATGGTTGACCCTAAGGTGGTGGAGCTTTCCGTCTACAATGGGATTCCGCATCTGCTGATTCCTGTGGTGACAGACCCGAAGAAGGCTTCCGCAGCTCTCCACTGGGCAGTATCCGAGATGGAGGACAGATACCGCAAGTTTGCGGAATACAATGTACGCGACCTGAAAGGCTACAATAAGAAGGTAGAGGGGATGCAGGGGGGCGCCGAGACGGATGCTCCTGCAAAGCTGCCTCAGATTGTGATAATCGTGGATGAGTTGGCGGATTTAATGATGGTCAGCCCCGGAGAGGTGGAGGAATCTATCTGCCGTCTGGCACAGCTGGCCAGAGCCTGCGGGATTCATCTGATTATCGCTACTCAGCGGCCCAGTGTGGACGTCATTACCGGTCTGATTAAGGCAAATATGCCCAGCCGTGTGGCTTTTGCGGTGTCCAGCGGTGTGGACAGCCGCACCATTTTGGATATGGTGGGCGCCGAGAAGCTTCTGGGAAAAGGAGATATGCTGTTTTATCCTCAGGGCTATTCTAAACCTGCCCGTATTCAGGGTGCCTTTGTGTCCGATAAGGAGGTGTCCGATGTGGTGGATTTCCTGAAGAATCAGATGCTTGGCAACACTTATGCGGAGGATATAGAGGAAAAAATAAAAAATATCGGAAGCGCCGGCCCGGGCGGTGGAGGCGCCGGAGGCGGCGATGCCCGGGACGAATATTTCGGGGAAGCCGGGCGCATTATTATCGATAAGGATAAGGCGTCCATCGGTATGCTCCAGAGAGCTTTCAAAATCGGTTTTAACAGAGCGGCCAGAATTATGGATCAGCTCTGTGAATACGGTGTTGTAGGAGAAGAAGGGGGCACCAAGCCCAGGAAGGTATTAATGAGCATGGAGCAGTTTGAACAGTTGCTGGAGGAAATTTAAAAAGGAGAAAAGATGAAAACAGATATTCAGATAGCGCAGGAAGCAAAGCTTTGTCCGATTACCGAAATAGCCGGTCAGCTGGGAATAGATTCAGAGGAGCTGGAGCTTTACGGGAACTATAAAGCGAAGCTTTCCGATGCTTATTTAAAGAGAATAGAGTCCCGCCCGGACGGTAAACTGATATTGGTGACGGCAATTAATCCCACGCCTGCAGGCGAGGGGAAAACGACTACCAGCGTCGGTCTGGGGCAGGCCTTTGGAAAACTGGGAAAGAAGGCGGTTATAGCGCTGCGGGAGCCCTCCTTAGGCCCCTGCTTCGGAATTAAGGGCGGCGCAGCTGGGGGCGGTTATGCCCAGGTGGTGCCCATGGAGGATTTAAATTTGCATTTTACAGGCGACTTTCATGCCATCACTTCCGCCAATAATCTGCTGGCGGCTCTTCTGGACAATCATATTCAACAGGGAAACGAACTGGGAATCGATACCCGGCAGATTGTGTGGAAGCGCTGTGAGGATATGAATGACAGAGCGCTCAGAAATATTGTGGTCGGCCTGGGTGCAAAGACGGACGGCTTTGTGCGGGAGGATCATTTTGTGATTACCGTTGCCAGCGAGATTATGGCGATTTTGTGTCTGGCGGAGGATATGAAGGATTTAAAAAGGAGGCTGTCCCGGATTATCGTGGCCTATAACTATCAGGGGGAGCCTGTGACAGCCGGAGATTTGCAGGCGGTGGGAGCTATGGCCGCATTGCTCAAGGATGCGTTGAAGCCGAATCTGATTCAGACGTTGGAGCATACGCCGGCTCTGGTTCACGGCGGGCCCTTCGCCAATATCGCCCATGGCTGTAATTCGGTTCGAGCCACCGCAGCGGCGCTTAAAATGGCAGATTATTGTATTACGGAGGCCGGTTTCGGAGCTGATTTGGGCGCGGAAAAGTTTTTTGATATCAAATGTCGGGCGTCCGGATTAAAACCTGATGTCGTAGTGCTGGTGGCGACTGTGAGAGCTCTTAAGTATAACGGCGGCGTAAAGAAGGCCGATTTGGGCGTGGAAAATGTGGAGGCTTTGCAGAGGGGGATTGTAAATCTGGAAAAGCATATAGAGAATCTGCAAAGGTACAGGGTTCCTGTGGTGGTGACATTAAATTCCTTTGTGACGGATACGGAGGCGGAGATAGCTTTTGTAAAAAGCTTCTGCGAGGAGAGAGGCTGTGAATTTGCCTTGTCTGAGGTCTGGGAAAAGGGAGGGGAGGGCGGAATCGCTCTGGCCGAGAAGGTATTAAGGACCCTGGAGGAGAAGGAGAGTCATTTCCGGCCGCTTTATGAAAGAGAGCTGCCTCTGAGGGATAAGATTCAGAAAATAGCCTGTGAAATTTACGGCGCAGGCAGCGTGAATTTCGCGCCGGCCGCCGTAAAACAGTTAGAGAAGCTTACGGCAATGGGCTTTGGAGATTTTCCGATATGTATGGCAAAGAATCAGTATTCTCTGTCGGATGACCCGGCGCTCTTAGGGCGCCCCGTGGGCTTTGAGCTGAATGTAAGAGAGGTCTATGTCTCGGCGGGAGCAGGTTTTGTGGTGGCGCTGACCGGCGCGGTGATGACGATGCCCGGCCTGCCAAAGCAGCCTGCGGCTTTTGGAATTGATGTGGATGACGAAGGTGTAATCACCGGTTTATTTTAGGCGTTATGCCGGAAATGAGGAAAAATGACACAGATAATTGACGGTAAAGCAATATCGGCACAGATTAAGGATGAGTTAAAGGAAAAGGTAGCTGACCTGAAGCGTCAGGGAAAGGAAATATGTCTGGCTGTCATACAGGTGGGAGATGACCCTGCGTCCAGCGTATATGTCAGGAATAAGAAAAAGGCCTGCGAATATATCGGAATACGTTCTCTTTCCTATGAGCTTCCGGAGACGACTTCCCAGGAGGAGCTTCTCTTACTGGTGGAAGAATTAAACGGGCGCAGCGATGTAAACGGAATTCTGGTACAACTGCCGCTGCCCGGTCAGATAGAGGAGGAAAAGGTACTGAACGCCATTCATCCCGATAAGGATGTGGATGGTTTTCATCCCATGAATGTGGGGGCTCTTTGTATCGGCAGGGCGGGGCTTGTCTCCTGTACGCCTGCGGGGGTGATTCAGCTGTTGAAGCGTTCCGGCATCTCTATTGAGGGAAAGGAATGTGTGGTGATAGGCCGCAGCAATATTGTAGGGAAGCCCATGGCGCTTTTATTGCTTCGGGAAAACGGCACCGTCACCGTAGCCCACAGCCGCACCAGAGATTTAAAGGAGATTACAAGACGCGCTGATATTCTCGTGGCAGCAGTAGGAAAGCCTAAAATGATTACGGCGGAATATGTGAAGGAAGGCGCTGTAGTCATTGATGTGGGAATACATCGGAATGAGAATCAGAAGCTTTGCGGTGATGTGGATTATGACAGTGTGGCTCCCAAATGCAGCGCCATTACCCCTGTGCCGGGAGGCGTAGGCCCTATGACCATTGCCATGCTGATGAACAATTGTGTGGAGACCTTAAAGCTCTAAGGAAGGCTGGTGGAATCAGCCCTTCCTTAACAGAGGGTACACGAATCCAAATCGGAGAGGGAGACGGAATGATGAAATGTCCGAAATGTGGTGCGGATATACCAGAGAATTCTCTCTACTGTGAACAATGTGGCGAAGATATACATATTGTACCTGATTTCGAGGCTGAGGTAGAGGATAATATCCAGCAGACGCTGCAGGGAATTATGGAAGATATTTCGATTGAGACAAAGACAGCCGGACAGGAGAGAGAAGAAGCGTTGCGCACACAGACAAGGCGCAGACATTCCAAAAGAGTTATCCTGACCGTATGTCTGGCGCTTTTTTTAGCATTGGCTGCGGCAGGAGCCGTATGCATACGCCGTTATTGTTCGCTGGAATATCAGGTATGGAAAGCCAGACAGTGCGTAGAAAAAGAGCAGTATGAGAAAGCGGTGAAATATTACAGCCGGGCGTTGGAGCTGAACGAAGAAAATATATCCCTGAAATTTGCTTTGTCGGAGGTATATTTTCTGAAGAATAACAGAATAGAGTATGAATATCTGCTCAGAGATATTATTTCATCCCCCGATGCTACGACAGAGGAGTTAAGCAGCGCTTATGGTAAGCTGATTGCTATCTATCGTGCCAGAGAGGATTATCAGACCATACATGATTTATTGCTGTCCAGCAATAATGAGACGATTATTTCCACTTATCAGGATTATATTGCGGGAGACCCGGAATTCAGTATTCAGGACGGGTATTATACGGATATACAGCCCTTAAAGATTACGGCCTTTGGCCCGGGGAAAATCTTTTACACTATAAACGGCGGGGAGCCCGACGAAAACAGCACGCAGTATACGGCTCCGATTATACTGGATGAGGGAGACTATACGGTAAAGGCGTATTTTGTCAATGAATTAGGCATATCAAGCCGGGTTGTCACAGGGGAGTATCATATTAAGATTGAGCAGATACCCGCGCCGGAAATCAGCGCGGTCAGCGGTGAATATCAGTTCCCGATTTACATAGAGGTTTTGGAGGACGACGAGGATATCTATTATACCACGGACGGCAGCGACCCCACGCTTTCCTCCAGTATGTATACGGGTCCTATCCCGATGCCTTTGGGAAAGACAGTTTTTAAATTTGTTAAAATTACGGAAGGCAGAGTAAGCGAAATTGCGGAACGAAGCTACCGTCTTGAAATGAATACGGAATATACTGTGGAGCAGGCCTGTCGGGATGTATTGCAGTATGCTATGGATAGTGGTAAAATCTATGATGTGTGGGGAAATTCCCATGACACAGATTCAACCTACAGCTATCAATACCAGTATGTCATCAATATCAAGGGGATAAATGATTTTTATATTATTGCCGAGGTTATCCGGGATACGGAAGGGATTCAGACAAAAACCGGCAGTAATTTTGCAGTAAATGCCTATACAGGCGAAATTTTCAAGTTGCAAACAGATGAGAATAACAACTATACTTTAGTTGGAATACAAAATGAATCCCAGGAGCAGGGATAGAGAGGTGGATTATGTACAAGATTGTAAAAAAACAGGAGCTTACTACAAACATCTATCTGATGGAGGTAGAAGCAAAAAGGATTGCAAAATCCTGTGAACCCGGACAGTTTGTGATTGTTCGTACGGACAGCGAGGGGGAGAGGATTCCTCTGACTATCTGCGATTATGACAGAGAGCAGGGTACTGTTACGATTGTCTTTCAGACGGTGGGAGCCGGAACGAAGATAATGGCTGGGCTTGAGGAAGGAGAATACTTCCATGATTTTGTGGGCCCCCTGGGATGCCCTTCCGAGTTTATAAAAGAGGATGTAAATACGCTGAAAAATAAAAAAATTCTTTTTGTGGCCGGCGGCGTAGGCGCAGCGCCTGTCTATCCCCAGGTGAAATGGCTCCACGAGCATGGTATTGCCGCAGATGTTATTGTGGGGAGCAAGACAAAAGAGCTATTGATTCTGGAGAAAGAGATGGAGGCTGTGGCCGGAAATCTTTATGTTACAACGGATGACGGTTCCTACGGCAGAAGCGGTATGGTTACCCAGACGATTAAGGACCTTGTGGCGGAGGGAAAGCAATATGATACCTGTGTGGCGATTGGACCTATGATTATGATGAAATTTGTATGTCTTTTGACAAAGGATTTACAGATACCCACGATTGTCAGTCTGAATCCCATTATGGTGGATGGTACGGGTATGTGCGGCGCCTGTCGTGTAACGGTGGGCGGCAAGGTGAAGTTCGCCTGTGTGGACGGCCCTGAGTTCGACGGTCATGCCGTTAATTTCGACGAGGCAATGAGACGTCAGACCATCTATAAGACAGAGGAAGGCAGAGCAATGCTGGCGCTTGAGGAGGGGGATACCCATCATGGAAATTGCGGCGTCTGCCATTAATCGACGCAGGGATATGTGTGCAGTCGTCAGGGTCATATCAAAATGACTTTGACTCGTTACTCGCAGGAATAAAGTGGAAGAATGAGAGGAAGAGGAAAAAATGGATGTTTTGACAAAGGTACCTGTAAGAGAACAGGACGCAAAGGAAAGGGCCGCCAACTTTGAGGAGGTATGCCTTGGCTATAATAGGGAGGAGGCACAGTGCGAGGCTTCCAGATGTATCAACTGTAAGAATGCCCAGTGTATCAAGGGCTGTCCTGTGGCAATTAATATTCCCGGTTTTATAGAACAGATAAAGGCAGGAAATATAGAGGAAGCTTATCAGATTATCAGTGAGTCCAGCGCCCTGCCTGCGGTATGCGGACGTGTGTGTCCTCAGGAGAGCCAGTGTGAGGGTAAATGTATCAGAGGTATTAAGGGAGAGCCAATCTCTATCGGTAAGCTGGAGCGCTTTGCGGCTGACTGGGCCAGAGAGAACGGTATCAAGCCTCAGGGAGCCGCAGAAAAGAAGAATAAGAAGGTAGCCGTAATCGGCTCGGGCCCTGCAGGACTTACCTGTGCAGGAGATTTGGCAAAGCTGGGATATGACGTAACGATTTTTGAGGCGCTGCATGAGGCGGGCGGTGTGCTGGTATACGGAATTCCGGAGTTCCGTCTGCCCAAGGAGGCTGTGGTAGCCAAGGAGATTGAGAATGTAAAGGCTCTGGGTGTTAAGATTGAGACGAATGTGGTAATCGGTAAAGCGGTGACCATTGATTCTCTGATGGAGGAGGAAGGCTTCAGCGCCGTATTTATCGGTTCCGGAGCGGGTCTGCCCAAGTTTATGGGGATTCCCGGAGAGAATTCCAACGGCGTATTTTCCGCCAACGAATATCTTACCAGAAGCAATTTGATGAAGTCCTTTGACAGCAACTCCCATACGCCTATTATGCGGGGCAAAAAGGTGGCGGTGGTAGGCGGCGGTAATGTGGCTATGGACGCCGCAAGAACGGCGCTGCGTCTCGGCGCCGAGGTGCATATCGTGTACCGCAGAAGCGAAGAGGAGCTGCCTGCCAGAGTGGAGGAGGTTCATCATGCAAAGGAGGAGGGTATTATCTTCGACCTTCTGACCAATCCCACGGAGATTCTCGCTGATGAGAAGGGCTGGGTAACAGGAATGAAATGTATTAAGATGGAGCTGGGTGAGCCGGATGAATCGGGCAGACGCCGTCCGGTGGAGGTGGCAGGCTCTGAGTTTGTTATGGAGCTTGACACGGTGATTATGTCCCTGGGCACTTCGCCGAATCCGTTGATTTCTTCGACGACGGAAGGTCTGGAGACGAATAAATGGAAATGTATTGTGGCTGACGAGAATAATGGCAAAACCACGAAGGAAGGCGTTTATGCCGGCGGTGACGCAGTAACGGGCGCCGCAACGGTGATTCTGGCAATGGGGGCCGGAAAAGCTGCGGCGAAGGGAATAGATGAGTATTTGAGCAGGTAATTCCAGACTGCCGTAAGATATTTCAATAGATGGCCGGGGTCTGAGAAAGAAGGTACTGGTGTATGGCATGGTGTCCGATATGTAAGAACGAGTATCAGGAGGGTATTACCAAATGCGCCGACTGCGGTGTGGAATTGGTAGAGCAGTTGGAGGCGTGCGAGCGGGCAAAAATTGTATTCGGAGAGGAAGTGCAGATGACTTCTCTGAAGAAATTTATGGAATATAACGGACTGCAAGGGGTTACAGTCTGTTATGATGAAACAGAAGAGGTGTACGAGCTTGCCGTGCAGAAGAAGGATCAAAAGCAGGCGGCAGATATCGCCCGGGTGTTCCTGCAGCAGAGGGCGGAGGAGCAACAGGAAACGGCAGAGGAGCCTGAGGAGCCTTCTGCCCCTGCTATGGACAGTCAGGCGCCTTATCAGAGCAGCCAGGAGAAGGCGGAGAATAATCGGTCTGCCGGGCTGATTCTGATAGGAGTCGGTCTGGTGGGACTGTCGATGATGCTTCTGGGAATGACAGACGTCCTTTCGTTTTCCTTTGGAAATTCTTATATGTTTTATGGCGTAATGTGTACGGTGTTTATTCTCTTTATGGTGATGGGCGTCTTTTCCATGAAAAATGCCAAAATATTCGCCAAAAAGGCCGAATCGGAGAACTCGTTAAAGGAAACTCTGGAAAAGTGGTGCAGGGATAACCTGAAGGAAGAGGAGATTGACGCTCAGCTACAGGAGGAAAGTACAGGAGAAGAGCTGTACTTTTGTCGCTGTGAGAAATTGAAGGAAAGGTTGAATCACCAGTTTATGAACTTGGATCAGGATTTTTTGGAGCAGTTTATAGATACGGTGGTTTATGACATGGTATTTTCTCAGGAGGCATAGGAGGAGAATAAACTGTGCTCTGCTGTGGAGATGGATATGAAAATAACGATTATTTGTGTGGGGAAGGTGAAAGAGCGCTTTTACAGAGAAGCCATTGATGAATATGTAAAACGATTAAGCCGATACTGCAAGCCGGAGATGATAGAGGTGGCGGATGAACAGACCCCGGATAAGGCGCCGCCCGGACTGGAGGAGCAGATAAAGGAAAGAGAAGCCGGACGTATTTTGGCGAGGTTAAAGGAGGACGCCTATGTGTGTACTCTGGAGATTGAGGGAAAGAAGCTTGATTCCGTAGAATTTGCCGAGTGGCTGGGAAAGGCGGCGGTTCAGGGAAAGAGCCGGCTTGTATTTGTCATTGGAGGCTCCTTAGGCCTGCATGAATCTGTACGGAAACGGTCGGATTATGCTCTGAGTTTTTCGGATATGACATTTCCTCATCAACTGATGAGGGTTATTTTGTGCGAGCAGATATATCGAGCTTTTCGCATCAACAATGGAGAGCCGTATCATAAGTAGGTGCGAAAGGAGAATGTATGTATTCTGTATTCATTGCGGTGCAATATTTGGGAATTGGTGTTCTTATGGCAGAGATTTTGTATATCTATCGTCAGAAGAGTTCACAACTGCAGACTCTGATGTTGACGGTGGCGGTCTCTACTCTGATTAATTTTATCGGGTATCTTTTTGAGATGCGTGCCACAACGCAGGAAATGGCATTGCAGGCGGTCAAATTTATCTATCTTGGAAAACCATATATTATCTTGGGGATTTTCCTTTTTATCATTCAATATTATAAGGTGAAATGCCCGTCGTGGGTGAAGGGACTGTTATGTGGCATCCACATCGGTGTTACAATTTTGGTTCTGGAGTGTGAAAGAATTCCATGGTATTATAGCAGTATAGATTACGTGCAGGATGGTTATTTCCCGCACCTGGTGCTGGGCAAAGGGATTGCGTATATTCTCTACAGCTGCATGATTGTGGTGTATCTGACGGTGATTCTGGTGTTCGGTGTGATTCATTATCGTCGGACTGTTGACAAAAGGGAGTGCAAGAGAATCATTTATCTGAGCGGCGCCTCTGTCATTTCGGCGGCAGGGCTTTTGATTTATTTTAGCGGTATTACCCATGGTTATGACTCTACGCTTCCCGCATATGTTATTTCCACGACCTTGTTATTTATTTCCATGCTGCGGTACAATTTGCTGGATACAATGGATTTGGTCCGAGAGAGTGTGATGGATGATTTTTCGGATGGTTTGGTGGTGTTAGACGGGAATTCCCAATTGATTTATGCCAATCCCGTGGTACAGAAGATTTATCCTGATTTGGGTACAGAGAATTATGCAGCCGTGTTGGAGGAATTGGATAAGCTGGTTTGCTACAAGGAGCAATTTTTCAAAAAAGACAGAATTTATCAAATTGATGAAAAAGAAATTATCCGAGGACAGATAACATATGGAAAGATGTACATAGTCGGCGATATCACGGATCAGTACAACTATACGGTTCAGTTGGAGAAACAGACCATCATTGCGGAGCAGGCGAATCGGGCAAAATCGGATTTTCTTGCAAAGATGTCCCATGAGATACGCACTCCTATTAACTCCGTGTTGGGTATGAATGAGATGATTTTGCGGGAGTGCAGCGAGGCAGGCATACGAAAATATGCAAGAGATGTGAAGTCGTCGGCAAATGCCCTGCTTAGTATTATCAATGAGATTTTGGATTTGTCCAAGATAGAATCCGGTAAACTGGAAATTATTCCGGCGGAGTATGAATTAAACAGCCTTTTAAATGATGTGTTACATATGATTTACGTGAGGGCAAAAGATAAAGGGCTGAAATTAGAGATTCAGGTGCAGGAAACTCTTCCGAATAAGCTTTATGGCGATGATGTGCGGATTCGTCAGATTTTGACCAATTTGCTGACCAATGCGGTAAAATATACTTTGGAGGGCAGCGTCACTTTGCGGATTCATGGCAGGATAGATGGCGAATCCGTGATTTTACACTGTGAAGTGATTGATACAGGAATCGGAATCAAAGAGGAGGATATGCCCAAGCTTTATGCTTCCTTTGAACGGATTGAGGAGAAGCGCAATCGCGGCGTCGAGGGAACCGGGCTGGGGATGAGCATTGTCATTGACCTGCTGCGGCTGATGGGGAGTCGGATGCAGGTGGAGAGTGTGTATGGGGAAGGCAGTCGCTTCTGGTTTGATTTGACACAGGGATTGGTAGACAGGGAGCCGATTGGCGATTTTGAGGAGCGCAGTCGGCGTATGGACGAGGAACAGCAATACAGGGCGCTTTTTACAGCTAAGGACGCCAGGATTTTATTGGTGGACGACAATGAGGTGAACCGCAGCGTGTTCTGCAATCTGCTAAAGCAAACGAAAGTGCAAATCACAGATGTGGCGTCAGGAGTACAGTGTTTGGAGATGCTGCAGGAGAAACACTTTGACATTGTTTTTCTGGATCATATGATGCCGGGGATGGATGGTGTGGAGACATTGCACAGGATGAAGGAGCTGGAGGATAATCTGTCTCCGAATATACCGGTTATCGTCCTGACCGCCAATGCGGTGACAGGGGCGAAAGAGAGCTATTTAGCGGAAGGATTTGATGATTTTCTCTCAAAGCCTATCGTACCGGAGAAATTGGAAGAAATTCTGAAACGATATCTTCCCAAACAATATATTGCAGATGTGACAGAGGCGGAAGGGAGGGAAGGTATCGCTTCTGATGGGGAACAGTCGGACTTATTGCCGGAAATGGAGGAATTTGATTTCGATTATGCCAGGATGAAGCTGCGGGATGACGGGTTGATTCGTCAAACGATGCTGCAGATTTGTCAAACCATGAAAGGCGAAGGGGAGACATTGGAGAGATTGGCGGGAGAACTGGGGGGCGAGCAAGAGGAGAATGCCTTGCAGGAATACCGTATTCGAGTACATAGCTTGAAGAGCACGACGGCTACCATTGGCGCATTGCTTCTCTCAAGGCTGGCAAGATTATCCGAGATAGCGGCAATCGAGGGGAATATCCAGCGTCTGTTGGCATTACATCCGATTCTCATGGAGGAAATGGAGAAACACAGGCAGAGGATGCAGGTTCTGGAGGCGAATGGCGGGGAAAAGAAGCAGGCGGATAGGACAGAGATTTCCCGTGTATTGGCAGAGCTGGAGGACGTGTTGGAGAACAGGGATTATGACCGGGCGGATAAACTGACAGAACAGCTTGGGGCATATGAGTATTCGGGAGAGCTTCGGGGGCGGATGGAGCAACTACAGATGCAGGTACTGAACCTGCAGGCAGATGCCGCTATCGCTACCGCTGGGACTCTTCGGGAAATGCTTCAGGAAAGTCTATAACTGACTGGAACAAAGCAGACAAGTCCGCTTGCGAGATTT
>JAMOZS010000057.1 GCA_023667765.1 Roseburia sp.
ATCGAACCTGCATTAAAGGCGTCGGAGGCCTTCGTTCTATCCGTTAGACTACGGTTGCAAATTGTTACAAATTTATTACATCACCTTGATTATCATATCATAAAAGATTTCATCTGTCTACTATAGATTTTGGATTTTTATAAAAAATTAAAAAATTTTGATTTTATGCTCGAAATGATTGTAGTAATAAAGATTATCTGACAGAATATCCTGCGCTTCCAGCTGCGTCCGATTGATTTCTTTGATTATGGTACGCAGCTTACCGCCGCTTTCCGTTTGAGAAACCGGCAAAAGAATCAATAGCGATAGGTAAAGCTTTGAAATCATCTCCGCCTTTTCCCCCGCTCCGCACCGTACGTGAGACTTTCACCTCATACGGCGCTCCATCAGATGAATGGGTAATCCCTCTGACTTGGGGCTATCCCTCCGCCACTTATTATCATGGTTTCACAGGTACATGGCCCCTGCTCTCACCGGCATAAATTATGTTGCCATAAACCGTTTCATCGGAAATGCACTTCCTCGCCGTTGCCGGTTTTCCCCGTTCCTGTTTTCCTATCCTTCCATATGTCCTTAGGCGCTTTCTTTGAGCCTGCAAGCTTGATGATGCCTGTAACACCATATGGATTTTCATAATGAATGTCTTACTCGTCCACACTTGCCTGACATACTGCCATATATGCATTTCTACATACCTATCTTTAGACCCTTTCCTTCAAAAGTTCGTCAGTTGAACCCTGTACGGTCAACATTCTCGCCATAGACATTTTATGGACTTCCGGCCTATCACCACTCGACCACCTCTGGTTCGCATTTCCCCGCCATACCACGCTGGGATGGCTCTCAGCCGACTTCACCGAGCTTATAACCCTCCGCTTTGTGCATTTGCAGAACGCTATTCGGAGTATCAAAGGAGACGTTTCCAGACGTTACCCTGTCATTCCGCCTCTCGGAAAATAAGTTGTGACTGTTATCAACACAGTCCAGCCGCTTTGTTTATTTGGACGGCTAACGGGTCGCACCCTCATGGACAGAACTGGGCAGGATGTAAAAGCTCTCACTCATTTTGTCCGCTATCTGAGCGAGCAGTCCCGGATATAAGATACAGGCTGCCCCCTGAACCTGCTTTGCATTGGTCAGTATCTTCATGGGCACCTCCTGGAGAAGCTCTCTTTCCTCTTCTTTCTCCGGCGACTTTACCCCCTTTTGTGTATGCTGCTCCCGCATCCTGCCATGAATAGCCTCCTCCATGGTGCATAATTCTCCCGGGAACAGTCTGGTCGTATTCTCCTTCGCCAGCTTCATCAGCTCCGCTGTGGAGGTCCGCCACATCTCCATATGACTATTATATATAAGTATGGAGCCCTCCCCCAGAATCTCGCCCTGATAAGCATAATAAAAACAGATTGCCAAGTCCAGAAACGGCACATGGGGAATCTGTTCAAGCAGCTCCTCATTATACCGGCCGTTAATCAGCTTATAGCAGATTCTGTCCTTTACCTTCTCAAAATCCCTGAAAAAGTCCATTTTCACCTGCTGTTTTGGCGTATCCTCCCGGTAAATCTGCAGGATAACCTCCAATATGCTGCCGACGGACGCTCCCCTGCTATAGGCGTCATAAAAACTGTCTAAATAGATTGTGGGAGTCACATTACTCTCCTGTGCCAGAATCAACAGCCCCTGCAGTTTTACATTGTTATTTTTATTTACCTCCTGTAGTTCCACACGGTATTCTTCCCCCAGCTGTTCTCTCATCAGGCGGCATACCTCGTTTGCAAAGGCACTTTTATTCATTTTGTTCATAGCATCCCTCCGTATCTTTTTTTGATAAACATTCGTGGCTGCTTTTGCAGCATATTTCCATTCGCACGAGTGCGCATCCTATTTTTTATCATAGGAAATTCATATACATTAGCCTTTCACAGTAATACCGTATTTCCTATAATATAAAAAGGCAATGGAATCACTCCATTGCCCTGCAAGCTCTCATCTTTTATACGCGGGATAAATACTCACCTGTTCTGGTGTCAATTTTAATCTTGTCCCCCTGCTCAACGAACAAAGGAACCGCAACTACTGCACCGGTCTCTACGGTAGCCGGCTTGTTGGCGCCGGTTGCGGTATCACCCTTGAAGCCCGGCTCCGTGTCGGTAATGTCAAGCTCTACAAATAAAGGAGGCTCAACAGAGAACACGCTGCCATTATGAGAACAAACCTTACACATCTCGTTCTCCTTTACAAACTTCAAAGCATCGCCAACAGTCTCGGCGTTTAACGCAACCTGGTCATAGGTCTCGGTATCCATGAAGTAGTATAAATCTCCGTCCGCATATAAATATTGCATATCTTTTCTATCAATACGCGCCTGAGGGCATTTCTCGGTGGGTCTGAAGGTCTTTTCAACCACGCCGCCGCTCTTAATATTTTTCAGCTTTGTGCGCACAAAAGCTGCGCCCTTACCAGGCTTAACATGCTGAAATTCAATAATCTGGTAAACATTGGAATCCAACTCAATCGTAATACCATTTCTGAAATCACCTGCAGAAATCATAATATATCCTCCTAAAATTTTCACGATATAATTCTTTAACAGTTTAATATAAAAAAAAGCATATTTCAACTGTTTTTGAAAAAAAATACATAAAACCTGTAAAAAACCCGTAAAACTACTTCTTTTCCAGCAAATAATCAATGGCAAGCAGATAACCCTTCAAGCCTTCGCCGTAAATCTGCCTGTCACAGGCGGGAGCCGTCACCGATATTTTTCGAAACTCCTCCCTCTTTGTGATATCGGAAATATGAATCTCCACCTTCGGCATCGTCACACTGGCCAATGCGTCATGAATGGCGTAGCTGTAATGAGTATAGGCGCCGGGATTAATCACAATGCCCTCCGTGCCGTCAAAATAAGCCTCCTGAATCCGGTCAATTATCGCCCCCTCATGATTACTTTGGAATACCTCTATCTCATTTCCCGAGGCCTCTGCCTTCTCCGCAATCTTATCCAACAGATACTGATAATCCTGTGTTCCGTATACTGCCTTTTCCCGAATACCCAAAAAATTTAAATTAGGACCATTTATCACTAAAATTTTCATGCTTCTCCTCCCTTCCGCCGCCTCTTGTTTTTTACATTTTTGTCTTTTCTCTTTTTCTCTTTTGCCGCTCTTTCCCTATAGCCGTGCGATAATCTCCTCCGCTATCTCATCTATCATTCTGTCGTCCACATCCACAACAATATCCGCACACTCCGCATAAACGGCGTCTCTCCGGGCCAGAAGCACGCGGATTCTTTCCAGCGGATTCTCACATTGCAAAAGCGGCCTGCCGGTATCTCCCTCAATCCTTTTATATACCGTTTCCGGCTGAACCCTTAAATATACCACCGTTCCCAGCCGCTTTAGCAGCGCTCTGTTCTCACGCTTCACCGGAGTGCCTCCCCCCACGGAAATAATACGGTGATGCTTTGCTCCACCCATCTCCTGCAAAAGCTTCGTCTCCACATCCCGGAAATATTCTTCTCCCTCGGTCTCAAACATCTCGCTGATGCTTCTGCCCTCCCTGCGTTCAATTAGCTTGTCCGTGTCCTCCACAGGCATCTTCAGTCTAAAGGAAAGCCGAATCCCCACTGTCGTTTTCCCACTCCCCATAAATCCAATCAATATAATGTTTTTCTCCTGATTCTTCATCTGCTCCGCTCCATCTGCTTTAGCATATTCTCACAGGTCCTCTCTGCCAGGCCGTCCTCTATACTGCTGCCTGTCCACAGCTCGTAGGCAATAATCCCCTGGTAAAGAAGCATCTTGAATCCGTTATAAGCTTTTCCTCCTGCCTCCCTCACCAGCTGCATAAAGCGCGTCTCGAATGGATTAAATATCAAATCATAGCCCGTATGCACCAATCTGTAAAAATCCCTGTCCTCTATAACCGCCCTCTCCGTCTCAGGAAACATTCCCACATTTGTAGTCTGAATCACCAGATAAGACTGCTGCGGCAAAGACCTCCACTCGCCAAGCGCCAGCGCCCTGACCAGCCTCCTTCCGACTCTCCCGTTAATCTCCTCGGCAATTCCTTCGGCCTTCTCCACTGTTCTGTTCAGCAAAATTACCTCCTCTGCGCCTTCTCCCGCCAAAAGCACGGCCACCGCCCGGGCTACGCCCCCGGCTCCCAGAATCAGCACCCTTTCTCCTGCGACCTTCACATGATCTGAGACAAAAGCCCTCAAAAGCCCCGGCATATCCGTATTATAGCCCTTGAAACCGCCCTCTGTACGCACCAGTGTATTCACCGCTCCTATGGTCTTTGCCAGCGGGTCTATTTCCTGTAGAAAAGGCAAAACCCGGCTCTTATAGGGAACCGTCACATTCAGACCCAGAAAATTCAACGCATAGGCTCCTTTCACCGAATCCTCCAAATGCTCCGACTCCACCCGGAAGGGCAGATAAGCCAGATTAAAGCCCGTCTCCTTAGCCAGAAAATTATGAATCGCCGGAGACATGGTATGCTCCACCGGATTGCCCAACAGACCGCAGGCACGTGTATACCCATTTATCATAAAGTGTCTCTCCCTTTCTCTTTTCGATGATAAAAATATAATACAATACGCTCCAGAATACGTTTCAGGACTATCTGTATCTCCTCCTTAGGATGAATAGGCCTCACAAGAAAGGTTACAATTCCTGCTTTCTTGGCCCCCCATATATCCGTAAAAAGCTGGTCTCCCACAGACAATGTGTTTTCCGGCGTGGTATGCAGCAGCTCCATAGCCTTCTCATAACCTGCCTTCCCGGGCTTCCCTGCCTTGTATATATAGCATGAGCCCACACTGTCCCCGAAGCTCTTTACCCGAGGCTCCTTATTATTGGAAAGCAGCACCGTGCCAAAGCCCAGCTCATGCAGACGCTTAAAAAGAGCAATCGCCCGCTCATCCGCCGCCGCTCCATGGGGAACCAGCGTATTATCAATATCAAAAATAATTCCCCGATAGCTCAGCCTGTACAACTCCTCATAATCTATCTCATAGGCCGACAGAGCCTCATTGTCGGGATAAAAAATCTCAAGCATCTCCTCATCCAGCCTTTCCCAAGCATCCCTTTTCTTTGACAAAAGACATTGTAGCATATTCTCTTCTGAAATGCCACAAAATTCAGCCATTATTCTGCATGGAGGGTAATCTGTTCAGCGGAAGGCTGAACGGTTATGTTGAACCGGATTCACTTGAATCATAATATGCTTGATTTCAGGAAAATCCCTTTCAACATTTACATGGATACGCTCTGCTACCGCATGAGTTTCTCTCAGAGGCCTGCTGCCGTCCAGCTCAATCTCCAAATCAATATAAACCCTGTTTCCAAACATTCTCGAATGAAGCAAATGAATACAGACGTCTGTTTCCTGAGCAATAATATAATCCAATAAGGTCCTTTCATACTCCGCGCCGCAGGAAGTGTCCAGCATCTTTCTGACAGCATCCCCCATAATATCCCAGGCTGTCTTAAAAATAAAGAGACAAATCGCCACACTTGCCACGGAATCCAGAACCGGCAGACCCAGCATGGCGCCCCCAATCCCTAGCAGCGAACCCACGGAAGAAAAAGCATCCGTCCTGTGATGCCATGCATCCGCCATAAACGCCGCAGAATTGATAAGCCTTGCATAATACCTTGTATACCAATACATAGCCTCCTTAACGGCAATCGATAAGACGGCCGCTGCCAGCGCAACCGCTCCGGGAAGCGCAAGCCTCTCATAATCTCCCCCGATAATTCTTTCGATTCCCACTTTTCCGATACCCGCTCCGGTCATGAAAAGAATCACCCCCAGAACCAGCGCGGCAACGCATTCTATTCGGTCATGCCCGTAGGGATGCTCTTTGTCAGCAGGCTTTTGGGCCATTTTGACACCGAAAAAGGCGATAAAGGTGGTAATAACATCAGAAAAGGAATGTATCGCATCGGAGAGCATGGCTCCCGAATGCCCTGCGAATCCGGCAAACAGCTTAAAGCCCGAAAGAAAAATATTCCCGATGATGCTCACCAGGGAAAGCCTCCTTATGACTGCCTCTTCTTCCGTCGGTTTCCTGTTCCGTTTCATAATATCCTCCTTTTTCAAGCATCAGGCTGATTTTGTTTCGATACTTCCGGAAGTGAATTTTAGGGATACGCTGATAAAAGCGACGCCCGCCCAAAACCTCAAGTTCTCCTGACATATCGAAAAAAAGCACACCCGTGGAACCTACAACTGTCCCACAGATGCGCAAAATGTGCAATCTGCTGCCGCTCAACCGCAGCCCGGCTCCATGAACAAATCTTCATGGCCTGCTCAGTTTGTACTGTTTATACTCATTCCCAAAAGAATAGGGAAACCTCGATTAAAGCGTATTCCTATATTATATTATGCCAAAAAGGATGTATTGCCCCTGTAAGATGCCCAAATAAATGATACTATCTCCCTACAGAAGCTCCATTTCGTTCCCCATCGGAACAAATCCATATTTTTCATACAAGGGACGGCCCATCTCGGTAGCTTCCAGACTGATTTTCTCTACGCCGCGCATCCTGATTTCCGTTATAAGCAAATCCAGCATTTTATATGCGATTCCCTGTCTCCTGTAACCCGGCGCAGTATACATATTCATAATATAAGCATTTCTTCCGCCAGGATTATGATAGGTTGGCATAACCTGATAAAAACTGGCGCCGCCCGCGCCAATGAACTCTCCTCCATCGTATACCAGATACGCTATGTGTTCTCCTGACGGCAGGGCATGTCTGTAATACTCTCTCGTCTCACACGCCACCCGGGACATATCCGCATCCTCCGTCAGATGATTCGCTGCCCGAAGAACAATCATTCTTGTCCTGACCAATTCATCAATGTCTTCCCATGACGCCTTCCTGTATTCATAAACAGTATCCGACAGCAATAGATTGTGACGATTTAAAACCTGTTGAAAAAACAATAAAAAACCATCCTCAACCGCAACCTTATCTGCCTTTTCTTCCGATAAATCGTAATAGTATTGATTGGTTTTTATATCAACCGACATACTGTCTAATGGAAATCCTTTTTTCCTGACCGTACCACAGGGAACATCTGTCAGGATAAACCTTTCACTTTCCATAGAAGGCTCCATTGCCTCATAAATATGCTCCTCATCCATTACAAAACAGATCGCATTCTTATACCTTGCCATAAGGTTTCCATACTGTTTCACCAGGTTCCCGTAATACTCCACCATTTCCTCATCGGATAAGCATTTTCCATTCACGTTGCGCACATGCACACCCGGCTGAATCTCCTCCGGAACATTATCAAAATATAATCCGGAATCACAGGAAAATACAGGCATCCGAAACGCTTCATAGTATGCAACTGCCTTCTGCCTTGCATTTTCAAGAGGCGTGTTCCCATCCTCCGGTACTTCCGGAATGAGAAGCCCTTCTGCCTTTAAATCAGATAAACTGATTAATTCTATACCTAAGCTTTCCAGCCTTTGTTTCATAGCAGACACTTTTGCCGGATTACCCGTTCCGTATAATAGTTTCCTTTTCGAACCGTCCCTCAGTCTGTCCATAGACCTTTCCTCCCAACCTCCTGCACAGTAGCTCCCTAAATCGGTATTACATCTAAGGGAAGCGCTGATTCAATCAGTGCTTCCCTTAGTATAGCAAATCCCGTATCAAGATAAAAGGTCTTTTCATCAAAATTATTTTGATGCCATTTTAATATAAGAAACAATGATATCCGCTGTTTCCTCTACACCCCTGGAACTGTCAACACATAACTCATAGCCATGAGAATCGCCCCATTTTTTATTACTAATGCTCTCATAATATGATTTTCTGGCCGAATCGGAGCGTTCGATACTCTTTAAAGCCTGTTCTCTGCTGTCTCCATACATCTCCATTACCTTTTTGATACGATACTCCTTTGGTGCGGTGATAAATACCCGTACCATATTTTCATGGTTCCTCAGAACATAATCTGCCGAGCGGCCTATTATCACACAGGAACCCCTGTCGGCAATCTCACGAATCGCATGAGCCTGAGCTGTAATGGCATCCTGCACCACATTTGTGTTTAAATACAATTCACGCATCACCGCATTTTCATCGGAATTCAAGCCGGAAATAAATTCCTCCGCCAATCCGCTTTCACGTGCGGCAATCGCAATCATTTCCTTGTAATAGCATGGAATTTCCAGCTTTTGGGCCACTAACTGTCCGATACGCTTGCCGGCCGAGCCATGTTCACGGGATATCGTAACCACAACACCTTTCTTGACCGGATATTCCGGCAAGGCCTTTTCCAAAACATTTTCTCCTTTTTCCTTTAGCTGTTTCCAAAGCCGAACCATAACAACTGCCGTAATCGCAATTGCAAGAATATCCGCCGCCGGAGCCGCCCAGAAAATACCCGTGACCCCAAGGAACATCGGCACGATTAAAGAAAGCACAATCAGGAACACATCCCTGAGTATGGAAAGCGGCGCCGCCGTTTTTGCATGGCCAATAGACTGTAGGAAAATAGCACATACCTTCTGCACACAGGTAAACACAATCAAGGAAAGATAAATTCGAAGGCATCCTACTGCAAACTGTGTATACAATTCCCCGTCTGCGCCAAACATACGAATAAATACCTGCGGAATCGCCTCAAACAGAACCGTACACACCAGACACACACCGGCCGTCCATCCCACAATCAGCTTCAACAGTTCCCTCACACGTTCATATTTCCCCGCTCCATAATTATAACCCACGATGGGCTGTGCGCCGGCAGCAATGCCGATTGCTATATTCAGCACAATCTGAAACAACTTCATAATGACCACAAAAGCCGCAAGAGGAATATCTGCACCATAAACCGACTCGGCCCCGTAACGTACCAGCAGTATGTTGTTGATTACCGTAATAACCACGATAGATAATTGTGTCAATAAGCTTGATGTCCCCAATGCCATAATCCTCTTTAACAAGGAGCCATCCAGCCGGAAGCTCCCCGCCGAAAGGTGGAAGGTCTTACTTTTCAGCAGATAGACAGCACAGATAATAAAGCTTACAAACTGCCCCAGAATCGTCGCATAGGCGGCTCCTTTGATTCCAAGCTGAAGAACAAAGATTGCCACCGGGTCGCCAATTATATTGATGACTGCACCCACTAACATGGCACCCATTGCATAACGAGGACTTCCATCGGCACGGATAATGGACGCCAGTGTATTCTGTACCATTGCCAGGGGCATCATGGCATAAATGATAAAACCATAATCATGAGCCATTGTCAGGTTCGCGTCGGTTGCACCAATGAGCCGCAGCAGGCTGTCGCCCCAGAGATAACTGATAACGATAATAACCACCCCGGATAAAAAGGAACACAAAACAGCGTTTCCTACCCCTTTGTGGATT
Organism: Roseburia sp.; assembly: GCA_023667765.1. Taxonomy (GTDB): domain Bacteria; phylum Bacillota; class Clostridia; order Lachnospirales; family Lachnospiraceae; genus Acetatifactor. Next base: position 9,411 of record JAMOZS010000057.1, read on the forward strand.
GTTTCGGTCTCGCTGCGCCCCAATGCCACACTAAGATGCGCCGCTGCGCCGTCACCAAAAAACAACGACATCCCCCACCCCACAACAGTGATTGGGAAAATAACGCCTGTGGCCGCATTGCCGAGATATCCGATGCCATTGCCCACAAAAATCTGGTCAACAATGTTATAAAGGCATGATATAATAAGTGAAAAAATACATGGGACTGCAAACTTCCCAAGCAATCTGCCGACCTTTTCTGTACCAAGATATTGATTATTTTCCATAAATCCTCCTTATTTTTGCGCAAAAAAAGACACATGCAGCATCCGTACCGTAATCAGATTTACGCGCAATGCGCCACATGTGTCGTTAATTGCCTTATTCTTATATCGGGTTTTATTGTATCTCTTCCCTTAAAAAAAAGCAAAAGACATTTTCCACAATTTTTCAGCTTGATATATTTGGTAAATTTGCCATCCTCTCTATTCACACAGCTATATTTCCTTATCCAATCGCTGCCGGCCGATATTACGAAAACTCTATTTACCCTAATGCCACATCCAGCGCCAGCATAACCGTAAAACCGGCCGCGAACAGAACCGTACCCACATTAGAATGTTTGCCCTCCGACATTTCCGGAATCAACTCCTCCACCACTACATAGACCATTGCCCCTGCCGCAAAACTCAGAAGATATGGCAGAAACGGAACAACAAAACCTGCCACAAATATAGTTAACACAGCTCCCATCGGCTCCACAGCTCCGGAAAGCACGCCATAAAGAAACGCCTTCCCCTTGCCGACCCCCTCTGCCCGCAGGGGCATGGAAATAATGGCGCCCTCCGGAAAATTCTGTATGGCAATTCCCAGAGAAAGGGCCAAGGCACCCATGGCAGTAATCCCCGCATTCCCGGAAAGCCAGCCGGCATAAACCACTCCCACTGCCATACCCTCCGGCAGATTGTGGAGCGTCACTGCAAGCACCAACATCGTTGTTTTCTGCAGACTGCTCTCCGGCCCCTCCGCTTTACTGCTGTTCATATGAAGATGAGGAACCGTCCAATCCAGAAACAACAAAAACAAAACGCCCAGCCAGAAGCCGACCGCCGCAGGCACAAATGCCCACCGCCCCATGTCCTTCGACTGCTCCATGGCAGGAACCAGCAAGCTCCAGATAGAAGCAGCCACCATAACTCCTGCGGCAAACCCGGTCAACGCCCTCTGCAACAGACGATGCGGTTTCTTCTTCATGAACAGCACACAGGCAGCCCCGAGAGCTGTCCCAAGAAAAGGTATCATAATACCATAACAGGAAGAAAGGATTCCTTGAAAAACCCGGGCCTGCATAAGGTCACCTCCTGAAGGCGGAGAACAGCGCTTTTTTCTCATAGTCCTCCCTGCCAACTGATATAACATCGTATCCTGCTTTTGCTACCACATCCTTCAATTCCTGTTCCGAAATATCCTGCTCTGCAATGATAACCGTCTGCTTCTTCGTGTGGGAGCTTGCCACCTTTTTTACCCGAAATGCATTCCTCACAGCCTCGTTGATATGCGCCTCGCACATGCCGCAGGCCATTCCCTCTATCCCCATTGTAATCTTAACCACAGAAAATTCCTCCTTTGCTTGCTCGATACAAGTTAGAACAAACTAACTCTCAATTATTATAAATGCGGCCATATTAGTAGCCGCTAACCTAATTCTAAGTATACCCCTCTCCTATCGCCTTTGTCAATAGATAACTGCCCTTGTTCAAGCGTTCCTGCCTCGCAAAGCGGCAAATTCCCCTGCAAATCCGTGTACACCGTCGAAGACTCTACGGAAGAGCTGATGAACGCAACTCTTCCGTAGAAGCACATTTTTTTCTACAGGCTTATAGTTTTCAGTGCCTTTAAGGCTTACAAAGCTGTTCTATTTTATCTGCCGCTCCTCTCGCCCCCGGACACCTTTTGAATCCCTCTGAGATAGCTTTCGCATTTTCACGATAGGAGGGCGTATACATCACTTGTTTTACCGACTCCCAAATGGAGGCGGAACTTACTTTCTTCAGAAGAATGCCCGCACCTACTTGCTCCACTCTTCTCGCCACCCCCTCCTGCTCGGAGGTCTGCGGGTACATAACCAACGGAACTTGGTAATACAGACTTTCACTCACACTGTTCATGCCGCAATGGGACAAAAAAACATCAGCTTTGTTCAGCACGGCAATCTGGTCAACAAAATTTCTCACCGAAATATTATCCGGAATCTCTCCCAGTTCCTTACTATCTATTAAGTCTCCCACTGACATAATAACCTGATATTCCATACCCCCAAAAGCGGCGATACACTTTTTGTAAAAATCCAGGGTATCATTTACCACCGTCCCCATGGAAATATATATCAGCTTATCACAGGTTTTCTCAATCTCCTCCCCGGCAGGTCTCACAGAAGGGCCCACAAATGTATATTTATCCGAAAATGTCTCTGAGCAGGGCTGAAACTCCGGAGAGGTATATACGATGGTCTTCGTCTCATTGTCATTCTGAATAATATCCAGAACACTTTTTACCGGATAGCCTTTGTCCTGCAATCTCTTGATATTTTTATTTATCTTTGACATTGAAAATATCATGCCAAACACCTGACCTATGCTCTGTTTCATAATTCTTGCGGAATGCTGATTGAAAGCAAAAGTAGTCGTTGAGGAGACAAAGGGAATCCCAAGCTTCAATGCAACCGCCTTCCCCCATACCGCCATGGAATCCGCAACAATACAATCCGGCTTTAATTCCTGCATCTGTTCACAGACCATATCATCCAGAGCCAATGTCGTGTCCACCAAAATCTGCGTCGAAAATGCCAAATCCTTTCCCACCCTTGCCGCATCCTTAGCATCCAGCCGCTGCTCTGTATCGTATTCATCACAGGCTATAAATTTCGCACCCAGTGCTTCTATTTTTTCACGGAACGGACTATAGGAATAATACCATACCTCATTCCCGCGCTTTATCAACTCCTCCACCACGCCTAATGTGGGATTGGTATGTCCATGTGCCGGAATACAGAAAAAAACAATTTTGCTCATTTCTATACCTCCTTACTTTCCTCGGATAATTCCCCGAATATCATAGATATATATTTATTCATCATTGCCTTAGGCGGTATCGCAATTCCACGCTCCACATCGCCCAGCACCAGAATCGTATCGCCCGGCTGAATCCCAAGCATGTCTCTGGCTTCCTTAGGTATCACGAATTGCCCTTTTTCCCCTATCTTTACACTCCACGCATTTTTTCCCTCTGGCTTATCCTTCATGATGCTTCTCTCCTCTCTAAAAAAGAAAGTGTGATTTGTATAACTAATCATACTTTCTTTTCTTCAAAATGTCAAGGCGTAACCTTTTCATAATTTTATGCCAAAATGCTGCTGGCGGAATGCTATCAAATTTGTTAATCTCTTTATCTCCGGAAACTTAGCTTCTTCAATATTTTGTGACGCCTGGATTCTTCCCTTTAAACTATTTAACTTTTTCTGTTCCGCATCAGACAAATCATCCCCTTGAAGATTCTTTATTTCCTGAAACTCATCGTAGATTTTCTTTTGCAATTTGTTTGGCACTTTCAGTTCATGCCTGCCTGTAACAACTGTCCCGGTAATCGGAACATACTGACCTCGCGTATAATACTTTACTTTCTTATACTTAGGTTTGTGACCATATTTTCTTAAAATGCAATCAATTTCATCCTGCATTTTTTTCTTTTGGAATGGTGTCTCTGATGAAAATGTCATATCATCCACATAAACCGTATAGATACATCCATATCTTTGGGCCACATCATTTATTTCATGGAACATATTTTCATATGCATAAAACGCCAATAATTGACTCGTCGGACAACCCGTTGGAATACCCCCCTCATATGTCACAATATCCGTACATAAGCCTGCCAGGTCCCCCGCCATTTTCAGCCGATTTTTGAAAAACAGATATACATATTCCCTCTTGCAATTATCATAAAACTTCTTGATGTCCATAGTCAGAAAATAGTTAGACATTCTATGTGTTTCACCATTATCTATATAACATTTACCTTTTTCACCGGATATCAGCCACTCAGGTCTTTCAACCTTTTGAAGCAACTGTAAAATTCTGGTCTGTACCTCCTTGATTCTCCTGTCAGGAGCCGTAATATCCCTCTTTTCCACCCCGTCTTTCTTATCAATTTGAAAACCATGATACTTTACAATTGAAGTGATATTTTGATACTCCTCATCCTTTATTCGTAATCTCGTTTTTAAAATCTTCGGACTATTGCATTTATAAAGAGCACATTGCGTAATGTCATATTTCTTATTCCCCTCTGCCATTACTCCTCCAAATCCGGTGTCATCTTTTCAATCAATTTTATCATCATGCTCCTGATAAATTTGTCACCTTTATTACTCTTATTTGCATCATCATAATTTTCAGACAGTAAAATTAAGGAAGATAGTTTCATTCCATAAATCTCGGAATATTTTTCTAACAATTCCAATGAAGGCTGTTTTTTATTATTTTCAATTTCAGAAAGGTAACTTTTTGATATTTGAAGTAATTCGCTCATCTCGGAAGCTTTATATCCATATATTGCCCTGGTTCGCTTTAACACATCTCCAATCACTACTATCACACCTTTCCATGAATATATGTTAAGTCCTACGACTAATAATCAAAATTAGATAGGCTTTTGTGTAACAATCCTCTTACTTAAAAATCTGCCATAAATACTGAACAATCTGTAACAGCATCCATAACGCTTCGATACCGCGAAACACCCAGCGAAAAATTCTGCTTCTCAGTTTCTTTCGCTTCCTTCGCTTCCTCTCAGACTTTTTGTCAGATTTCTGAGGCGCTACCTGAACATTCTGCATGAACAGCATTTTTTTCATATTATCACTCCTTTAGAAGCTATTTGTATTGTATATAGCTTCCACCCCGAAAGAAGTGTGGTGCATACAGAACAACCTATCTAATTCATTGAGCGCTGCCGAGCTCCCCGAGCGAGGCAGCGCTTGCGGCGCAGCAGCGTGTTACGGGTCTTCGCGTAACATGCCGGCCCTCAAGCGTAGAGCATACGAAATGCTCCTCAAGTGCTATGGCACTCCAATTTATGAGGTTAGACCACGATACAATCAATATATCGTTATGCTGTACTTATATAATATATCAACCCGTTTCATATGTCAATATCTTTTTTCGCTATTTGCGAATTATGTTTGCTTATTCTATTTCTCATTCTCAAGTATTCCATTCGTTCCTATGGATAACTGAATTTCTCTCCCAATTACTCTTTCCAGTACATCTTTTTCTAGGTGCGTCACTTTTTGACTCACTTATAGTAACAAACGTAATTTTCAAATAATCAATTCATGCATTAAATATATATCGCAATAGGAATAATCATAATCACCGGTGCTTGAACAGATGTCGTAACACCTCCTTCGCCGACAAACTGACTCAGCGCTGAATCATTAAACACATCTTGAAATTCCTTCATTTTATCCAACTGCAGTTTTGAAAAGACAGTATTTCTAAGAAGACTTATCTCCCCAGAAGCTTTGCATATCTGCACAACTTTCCCCAATATTTTATAATTCCCATCTGTCACTTCACTCATATTACTGTTAAGAAAATAATTTTCATCTGTAGGAAGAATTACTTTCATAGGTGACAACTCACATATAATGTCCTTTTTTCCATCCGCTTGTAAACCATTAATCAAACCTTCAATCTGAGCATTAAACTTATTATCAGACATAAGCTTATCTTTTTTACTCTGATTTTGCTTAGGTTTGTCAGAAAATAAATTTGCTAATGCCATTAACTCCTTTAGTCCTGACAACATATCAATAAGTGGATTAGTTTTTAAGGTACCTTGTATTTCAACAAAATCTCCTATTTCAAGATTATCCACATCTCTATTAATTAGTTTTTCCTCATCCAATTGTGCCTTTAATTTCTGAAAAAGAGAGACTGTAGTATGAGTTTTTTCTTCTATAACAGTTTGCCCATCATTACTACCACTTTTATGTTTCCCTTTAATTCCAACACTAAGAAAAGCAAATAAATTACTTGCACCTATATTAGCTTCTGCATCATCTTCCTTACTTCTACTTTTAGAAGTCTGAATGTTTTTTACTTCTGAAAAACCATCTTCAATTGTAGCCAACATATCAAATACAATTTTTGTATTGAGGTATATAGGTATGGTTAATTTGCTTTTTTCAATTTGATTTTTCATCCCGTTCCTCCCCTTCTAAAAATCTACCAGACCTCTATGCGAATTACATGCATCAGTCATTTAGCTTCCACTTATAATACTCTCAGCATATGCATTCAGAACCTTTAGATGTTCTTCGGGCTTTTGCAACATTTCAATATCCGTGGCAAATTCCGTTCCTCTCACATCCCTATTAAAGAAGTGGAATCCCCAAATGTGGTAGTTGTTATCATCCACAAATGTTTTTACTGGAATAGCATTTTCTTTCAGTTGTAGCAAAAAATCTTCTTTCCATTTATCTGATTCTACAAGATATGTACCCTTTGGTTCTATAAACACTTGCATCTGCTCAAAACCGTTGGCATTATCCTTCCTTAGAAACAGCACATAGTCTGGTTCAAATCTCTCACCGCCATCAAAGGAATAAAGATGCATCTGTCGTTCATTACGTATAAGATAAACCTTGCTATAAATGGTCTTTAATTTTTCCACATAATTGCGGAAGTATGATACAAATGCTTTTTCTTCTGAAGTTCCGTAGTTATCTGTAAATGCAAACCAATCCTCACTCTTTAGGTCTATACGCATAGCAGCCGGCACGGTAGCATCATTTTGAGACACTCCAATTCCACCATCTACAATATTTGTATAATTTACAGTCTTATCACAGAACACATCGCATACATTAACTGCTCTGAAATTCTTGGTGCCTTCATATTCTTCCTCTATAGCTAAAATAGATACAGCAATCTTTGTACTGTCAGGTTCTTCGGGAAAGCAACTCAATACACTTAACGTGTTCACCATTGTCCAAATCTATTTCCATATCATGTTCAATGATAGAAAGCTTGAATTCCATAAACTTTAAGCTACTGACCATTATTCTGTTTCTCGTCATATTATTACTTCATCACCTGCGTAAAAGCTTTTTATGTCTGCGCACCACTTTTGAATGTTAGTTTCAATGTTTTGTTTTCCTTCCAAGTGTGCTAAAACATGTCTCTTGTTTAATAAATAAATGAAACATATAACTTGGTCTATATCATCAACTACATCTCCTTTTGCTTTACGCACAGCCTTAGAAATTGTACTCTTTCCAGAACCATTTTTTCCGTAAAGAAGTGATATTCTATCTTCATGCATAAATAATTCCAACTCAGTTTCTTCAGTAAAAAAACCGCCTTTAAATTTTATCTTTTTTAGCATCTTATCCTCCCCTAAAGCTGTTTGAAAATGCTTGAGTATATCCATAATAGCCTTTTCTTAACCTGCCCAATGTAAAAATACAACTAGAACTGTCATTGATTTTTCACATATAATTATTGAATAACAATCCAACTCCCATCACGCTTTGAACCAATTCTTTCTATGACTTTTTTATTCT
>JAMOZS010000058.1 GCA_023667765.1 Roseburia sp.
TTTTCAAGGCCTCCACTTCATCCTCAAGCGCCGACCATACGATTACCTCCTGTCCGTTCTTATGCAGCAGTACCGCCAGAGCAATTCCCCAGCTTCCTCCGCCCAAAACGCCAATTCTTGCCATAATCCCTCTTTTCCGATGCAGACCTATTCCGTTACATCTACTTTATTTTTCTTGAAAAGATATGTCTTTCTCTCTTTTCCCTGTATCAGTCTCACAATATTCTGCCGATGCTTCCAATACGCCATTATGGTGAGAACCGCCGTTATGGCATACATCTCATACAGTTGCCCCTGAGTCAGCTGACCGAACACGCCGCATTGGCCGCAGATAACCATCTCAAGCATAATTCCCGCGTACACCAGCAGAGAACCCAGCGAAACATAATGGGTCAGGAAAAAGACACTGAAGAAGCCAATCACACCCATTATGACAAAATAAGGATGAAAAGCCAATACCATTCCTGCCGTGGCCGCAATCCCCTTTCCGCCCTTGAAGCCCATATAGAAGGGAAAATTATGTCCCAGGACAGCCCCCGCACCCGTATACAGACAGAGGAGGTAAATCATATCCTCATGGCTTCTCCCGAAAATCAGCCTTACCAAAACTACTGCGACAATACATTTCAGACAGTCGCCTGCAAATACAATCAATCCGGCCTTCGTACCCAGCACCCGCAGGGCGTTCGTCGTACCGGAATTACCGCTGCCGTGCTCCCTGATATCTATGCCATGAGCTTTTCCGTAAAAATATGCCGTCTGAAATAAACCGAACGCATAACCAATCAACAAACAAATCACTCGTACCATATCAGTCTCCCTTATTCGCTTCCCTTACTGTATTTTTTATTTTTCCTCTTTTCTTTCACGGATGATAAATTTCAGAGGCGTCCCCTTAAAACCAAAGGTGTCGCGTATCTGATTCTCAATATACCTGGTATAGGAAAAATGCATCAGCTCTTTATCGTTTACAAAAATTACAAAGGTAGGAGGCTTTACCGACACCTGTGTAATATAATAAAGCTTCAGGCGCTTACCCTTGTCGCTGGGAGGCTGCTGCATGGCAACAGCTTCCGCCATAATCTCATTTAATACGCCAGTAGCTACGCGCATGGCATGATTCTCGCTGACCATATCTATGGTCTCAAAAAGCTTGGGAAGCCTCTGTCCGGTCTTTGCAGACACAAATAAAAGCTCCGCATAAGGCATATAGGACAGCGTATTCCGAACCTTCTCCGTAAAACGGTAGATGGTCTTATCATCCTTCTCCAGTGCATCCCATTTATTTACGGCAATAATAACGGCTTTTCCTCTGTCATGGGCAACGCCCGCAATCTTGGCGTCCTGCTCCGTAACTCCCTCCAAGGCGTCAATCACCAGTACTACAATGTCCGCCCGCTCTACCGCACCGACGGTGCGCACAATCATATAGCGCTCCAAATCTTCCTTAATCTTATTCTTTCGTCTCAGTCCCGCCGTATCTATAAACACATATTCTCTGCCCTGATAGCTGACTTCCGTGTCAACGGCGTCTCTGGTGGTTCCTGCAATATCGGAGACAATCAATCTGTCCTCCCCCAGAAGCTTATTAATGAGAGAAGATTTCCCCACATTGGGTTTTCCCACAATAGCCACTCTGGGGCGTTCGTCCTCCTCCTCATCCTCCCCGGAAAGGGCAAAATGAGAAATCACCTCCTCCAGCATATCTCCCAAGCCCATACGGTTTGCGGCTGAGATGGGATGCGGCTCGCCAATTCCCAAATTATAAAACTCATATACATCCGCCATGAATTTCTGAAAACTGTCCACCTTATTGACCACCAGCACCACCGGCTTGCCGGAGCGGCGCAGCATATCGGCCACCTTGGAATCCGCGTCCTGCAGTCCCTGTCTCACATCCACCAGAAATAGAATCACATCCGCCGTGTCAATGGCAATCTGTGCCTGAGAGCGCATCTGAGACAAAATAATATCCTTGCTGTCCGGCTCGATTCCTCCGGTATCTATCAAGGTAAAGCTATGATTCAGCCAGGTCACATCCACATAAATCCGATCTCTTGTAATACCCGGCGTATCCTTCACAATAGAGATATTCTCTCCCGCCAATGCATTAAACAGAGTAGACTTTCCCACATTCGGTCTGCCTACTACTGCCACAATGGGCTTGGAGCTTCTTTTTGCCATCTCGTACCTCCTGCTATGCCTCTATAATCGCATCTAAAAAGTCATGTCCGCTTGATTTTACAATATTAATCGGAACTTGTAAAGCATTTTCCAAATCCTGTAAGGTCAAATCATCCAAAAAGACCTCCTCCCCCATGCGCAGCACATTCTGGGGCAGAAGCAGCCTTCGTCCCAAAGGCACAGTTCTTAACTGCTTCTGTATATCCTGCCCTGTGAGAAGCCCTGAGACTGTAATCCGCTCCCCGAAGAAATCGTTTCTGATAGCATACAGATAAATCTTCAATTCGGGATAAAGCTTCTCCACCCGCTCACACATCTTCTGAATATAAGGATAGGCCAGCTTTCCGGTGGCCAGGGAGATTTCCTTCCTCATAACGCCTTCCGGAAGCCTCCCCTGCCTGATATGCTCCGAAAGGGCCTCCTCAAACTCGTTCAGAAGCAGTCTCAGCATACCGACGCCGTTCTCTAACTGCAGATACCCGTCATAGCGCTCCTCCTCCGGCAGCTCCTGCTCCGCCAGAATATACCACTCATCGCTGGCATGGATAAAATGAATCCCATACTTCTCAAAACATTCCTTCTGAAAGGCATGTATCAGCTCCAGCGTCTCTATGGCGTCCTCCTTCTCAAAGGGCTCCAGGGCAAACAAGCCCTCCCTGTATCTGGACAGGCCCACCGGCACCACGGAGACACTCTCCAGATTGGGAAGATACTTCATCAGCTCCCGTATGCTGTAACGCAGCTCCTCCCCGTCATTAATCCCCTTGCAGAGAACAATCTGCCCATTCATACGGATGCCGGCGTTGTATAATACGTCCACCTTTTTCAGAGCCTCCCCTGCAAAACGGTTGTTCAGCATCTTACACCGAAGCTCGGGGTTCATGGTCTGGAAGGAGATGTTAATGGGAGATAAATGATAGCGGCAGATTCTGTCGATATCATGCTCCGACATATTGGTCAGCGTCACATAATTCCCCTGCAGAAAGGATAATCTGGAATCATCATCCTTGAAATACAGCGTTTCTCTCATTCCCTTAGGCATCTGGTCAATAAAGCAGAAAATACAGTGATTACAGCAATGACGGTATTCATCCATCAGGCCGTTCTCAAACTCGATTCCCAAATCCTCGTCAAATTCCTTATCAATCTCCAGAAGCCACTGTTCGCCGTCCGGTTTTTCCACCAGCGTCTCAATATAAGTATCCTGCACAAGGAACTGATAATCAAAAACATCCTCTATCTCGGTACCGTCTATCGCTATGATTTTGTCCCCCGGCTCTATCTCAAGCTCCTCGGCGATACTTCCCGGATATACTTTTTTAATAATATGTCCTCTTTGCTTCATATGTTTTCCTCAAACCGCTCTCTGACACGGCTCAACATCACGGGAATTCAGCCCTGCCATTCTCTTACCAAAATTAACGTAACGGCATAAGTATACCCGAAATGATTTGACATGTCACTAGCATAATGTTATAAATTAATTGAACCGGTAACAGCTCAGCGCTGCTGCTTTTACAAATGCCGAAGGCTGAAACGGTTCCTTGAACTGTTATTGAATTTTGCTGTATTTCCCAATGCAGCGCAGTATGGAGAATAGCTATGCCTAATTTACACGAGTTGGAAAACGCCATGCCCGTGGCGCCATTAAAAATTGTAGCCCTGCCGTCCGCCGAGAAAATGGGACACCGGATTAATGACTACATGATTGCATTCCGAAAGAGCATCCCGAACGACCGGGTAAAATGCGACCCCGCCTTTCAGGGATATATCGAGAACAACTATCTTTTGCAGGTACATACCCCCCGTTTCGGCACCGGAGAAGCCAAGGCCGTCTTCGCAGAAAGCGTTCGGGGAAAAGACCTTTTTATTCTGGTGGACGTCTGTAATCACAGCATTACCTATCAGATGAACGGGTATACCAACCATATGTCGCCGGATGACCATTACCAGGATTTAAAACGGGTTATCGCCGCCTGTAACGGAAAAGCCCACAGAATCAATGTCATTATGCCCTTCCTCTATGAGGGCAGACAGCATAAGCGAAACGGCCGGGAATCCTTGGACTGCGCCTATGCGCTCACCGAGCTGCGGGATATGGGGGTAAGCAACTTCATTACCTTTGACGCCCATGACCCCAGAGTACAGAACGCCATTCCTCTGAACGGCTTCGACAACTTTCTGTCCCCCTATCAGTTCATGAGGGCTCTGCTACATGCAGAAAACGACCTGCTGGTGGACAAGGAGCATCTTCTGGTTATCAGCCCTGACGAGGGAGCTTTAGACCGGGCTATTTATTTTGCCAATGTACTGGGAGTAGATGCCGGACTGTTCTATAAACGCAGAGATTACTCCACCATTATAAACGGCAAAAATCCCATCGTGGCTCACGAATTTTTGGGGGATAATATTGACGGCAAGGATATCATCATTATCGATGACATGATATCCTCCGGGGGAAGCATGCTGGATACTGCCAGACAGCTAAAGAGCATGAATGCCCGCCGGGTGTTTATCTGCTGCACCTTCGGATTATTCACGGAAGGACTGGACGCCTTTGACCGGGCCTATGAACAGGGAACCTTCGATAAGGTCATTGCAACGGATTTAACCTACCTTCCGCCGGAGCTTTACTGTAGACCTTATTTTATAGAAGCGGATATGAGTAAGTTCATCGCCTCGATTATTGACTTTGTGAATCATGACAGCTCTCTGTCTAATGTGATGGCCACCACAGAAAAGATTCATGATATATTAGAAGCCTATAATAGCCGCTCTCATATGGATTTGGAAATCGAATAAAGAGCATAAAGATATTGTTAAGGAGCCGCCGTATTTTCACCATCCCCGAAAGCGGCGGCTTCTTCGCCTGCGGTCTCCTTCTCCCTATATTCCGGGAAGCATAAAGTCACCTTAAACAAATCTCCGTCCAGCTTCAGTCTAAAGCTTCCTCCCTGTACCTGAGTAAGGCTTTTCGCGATAGACAGACCCAGCCCGCTTCCCTCTGTCGTCCGGGCGGAATCGCCCCGGATAAAGCGCTCCGTCAATTCGTCCGCCTGAATATTCATCTGCCTTCTTGAAATATTCTTAACAGACACTTCCACATTTCCATCCGCCATAGTCAAATCCACATAAACTCTTGTGCCCTCCAGCGCGTATTTACAGATATTGTTAAACAGATTTTCCGCTACACGCCACATTCTCCTGCTGTCTCCACAGATATTGGCAGGCAGAGTATTCCCCTGGAATATCACCTGAAGCCCCTGGTCCTCCAGCTTCTGGGAGAACTCGCCAATCGTCTGGTTCAGCAGCTCCGCCAGATTCAACTTTTCCATATTCAGTTCAATATTACCCGATGAAATCTTGGAGGCCTCCACCAAATCATCCGTCAGCTGCTTTAATCTCTGGGCCTTGCCATCCAATACGTCTATATAGGTTTTGGCCGGCTCCTGCTGAATATCCAGCCTTTTGAGCAAATCCACATAGTTGATAATGGAGGTCAGCGGCGTCTTAATATCATGAGACACATTCGTAATCAAATCCGTTTTCATCTGTTCGTCCTTCATACTGGTTCTCACGGCGTTACGAATACCTTCGCCGATATTATTCACCGCATCCGCCATTTCCCTGTTCGCCCCATGCAGACTCTCCGTATGAAGCTTATATTCTACCTCTCCTTCCCGGATTCGGTTGATTCCCTCCACAATATCCACCTGCTCCGCATTGCGCTTAAACAAAAACAATCCCACACAGCCGTCAAAGACTAAAAGAGCCCCCAGCAGAATCAACATCATATACTGATTACTTATCAGCCTGTCCCCGGCGATTAAGGCAATCAGATTGGCAAGCAAAAACATATGATAGGGAAGCAGCGTGCTGATAACAGCATTCTTATGCCGAAATACGAAACGAGTCAGCTTGACCAGCCTTGACAAGAGGAAATATACAAAGCTGTCCTTCCACAAACTCCCCGATTTCACCCGCCGCACCAGACTATACCAGAAGACGGCAAACAACAGACTTGTGATAAAACCATAAGCGCCATAGCAGCCGTATCTTTGCAGCATATCCATACTCATCCCTGCCTGCAGAAGGTTCTCCTGAAATACCTCCTTCGTGATGATTGTCAGGAAATGACCGCCCAGATAAGCCCCGAATATGCCGGCCACACCAAAAGCTACCATCAGCTCCGTCCAGATATGGTCTCGCCGATTCAAGTAGAAAGTCCTTTCTCCGTCCGCTTCAAAGGCCACTCCCGCAGTCACAGTCAGATACACGCTGATGGCAAACCAGGCAAAGGCCAGCGCCATAAGCAGACTGATAACCCGCTTAATATGAGGCACAATTCTCTGATAAATACTGTTGGCATGATGAAAGGCGTCCCCGGAGATGCTATAAGCCGTATCCACGCCAATCCAAAGATGGGTCGTCTCGGGATAAGCATATTCATACTCGCTCATATAGGCGTAAATATCTTCCTCTGTCAGGCTTGTATTGCCCATAAACTCAAGACTGTCAGGATAATATATCATATACCGGCGAAATTCCGAAAAATAATCCGTCAATCCCACCTCATCATAGCCCTCTACCTCCGGCACATTCGTATAAATGCGCAATCCGTCAGAGGTCAGCATGCGCACCGCATATTTGATATTACTTTTATCGGCCTCATACAGCGCATTACAATTCTGATACTGTCTGTAGTTTTCCGTGAGGCTTACCACGGTTTCCGCCACATTCTGCTGCAGCTGAATATATTCCACCCAGTTACCGGCATACTCGAACAGGGGAGCGTCTCCCCCTATAGGATTATAACGATTACTCAGCATACGGATATACACCGTCAGCGCACCGTCATCCTCCCGGTACATACTGACCTCTTCGGAGGTTCTGGCAATCAGATAGGAGAATACCATATCCTCCAGCTGCTCCGTGCTGTAGTCGTTCATCGCCTCTGCCACGGCAAGCAGCCCTTCGTCCCGCTGTTCCTCCTGTTCTTCCTTTTTTTCTTTTTTCTCCTCATCCTCCGGCTGCTTTAAAAAGCCCACAAAATACAGCTGGCCGTTATCGTCCAGCATAAAATTCTCCGGCTCCACACAAGGTCCGAAATAATTCACAAAATCCGACATACTCATGGCTCTGTTCGTATACTCCAGACCGTATTTTCCCCATTTAATCAAATCATCCAGCTCGTAAAACACCGTAATGGGACAGTTGTTACCCGCTCCCTTCCGACTGGCATATTTCGTCACGTCAATATATTTGTGAGGGTCAAATTGACCGTCCGTCTCCATCTGTCCCTTTATCACCACCAATCGGGTGATATCAGCCACAGCCGTCTGAAATATCTCGCCAAAGATATCCGAGTCCTCAAATTCCGAAGGAGCAATCAAGGGATTCAGATAATAGGTTCTCGGGCCATTCATGGAGCCCGCCGACAAATAGGAGTTAAAAAGGACGCCCGCCAGAATCACCATAAATCCCAGCGCAATCATATGCTGACCAAATTCCAGCCTCACTCGTTTCCATGTTGGATGTTTCATGCATTCTCTCCGTTACTGCTTGTCTATTTTATAACCCACACCCCAGACTACCTTCAGATATTTGGGTTCCTTGGGATTAATCTCAATCTTTTCTCTGATATGGCGGATATGGACCGCCACTGTATTATCGGCTCCAATGGCATCCTCATTCCAGATGCTCTCATAAATCTGGTTAATCGAAAAGACTCTTCCCTGATTCTTCACCAGAAGCAGCAGAATATTATACTCTATGGGAGTCATCTTCACATTCTCACCGTCCACGCTCACCTGTTTGGTATCGTCGTTTATCAAAAGTCCTCCCACCTGATAAAGGGATTTATTCTCCGTATTCAGACTGCCCAGAGAGGTATATCGCCGCAGATTCGATTTCACTCTGGCCACCAGCTCCAGCGGATTAAAGGGCTTTGTAATATAATCGTCGGCCCCAATATTCAGGCCCAGTATTTTATCCGCATCCTCAGACTTTGCCGAGAGAATAATAATAGGAATACTGCTGTACTCCCGAATTTTCAGAGTGGCACGGATTCCGTCCAGCTTTGGCATCATAATATCCATAATCAGCAGATGAATATCCTCCGCCGCCAGAATCTCCAACGCCTGCTCTCCGTCATAGGCCTTAAATATCTGATAACCGTCCTGGCTCAAATAAATCTCTATGGCCTCCACAATCTCTCTGTCATCATCACATACCAGTATATTCGTCATTTTAATCCTCCCTGTCAGAGCAGTTTACTGCCATTTGCTCAATAAGTAATTTTGTTATTCCTTCTCTTTTAACATGATAAAAGCACCCAGATTTCCCCGTTTCCCCCGGCTGGCCCTGTGAGAAAATAACAATTCCGGATTGTGACAAGTACACACATCCGTCACGGCAATCCGGGAAAGCGAAACCCCCGCCCTGCGAAGCAGAATCAAATTGGCCAGCCATAAATCCAACTGGTATTTCCCCGGCTCTCTGCCTGCCTCCACCACGCCTCGGCGGCCATCCGGGCCGCAGTAATAGACCCCGCTTGCCGCAATTTCCCGACGTATGGGCTCGGTTCCCTCTAAAAGCTTACGAAAGGTATCCGCCACATCCTCGCTGACCTCATAACAATCCCGACAGATGGACGGGCCGATTGCCACCGTCATATCCTGAGGCCTGCTTCCGTAAGCCTCCTCCATCTCCTGAAGCAGCCGACAGCTAATCTGTCCCACCGTTCCTCTCCACCCGGAGTGAACCACGCCGATTGCCCTGTTTACGGTATCCACAAAGCAGACAGGCACACAATCCGCCGTAAACGCCGCCAGCGCAATACCGGGAATATCCGTCATAAGACCATCCACATTGTCATAATCTGCTAAGCGGACGACTCCCTTTCCCTTATCCGCCATCGTCACTCTGCGAATATTTGTGGTATGCGTCTGCTTTGTAGCCACGATATCCTCAGGACGACAGCAAAGCCCACGAGCTACACGCCTGTAATTCTCCCTGACATGTTCCTCTCTGTCTCCCCTGGCAAAGCTTAAATTACAGCTGCTATAGACTCCCTGGCTTACACCGCCAAGCCGGGTGGTAAATAAATGCTCCACCAGCCCTGTCTCCGATAACAGAGGCGCTGTCAGACAGGGAAAACCCTCCCTTTCACTTACCTGCAGCACCGGGCCTGTCTCTCGTACATCCCGCACCAAACCATGAAGCATCCTCCTATCTCCTTCCGCACACATGTAAAAAAGCATTTTTTATCCAGATAATTTCCTCCCCCTGAATAGCCACCACATCATATCTGACCATCACCGAAGCCCTGCAATGATGTATATAGCGGTAATAATCCGCCACCCTGCATATTCTCCTCTGCTTGCGCCCGTCCACAGCGGAGAGCGCGCCGCCCCTGGAAGCGCCGCTCCTGTACTTAACCTCCACAAATACCAGATATCCGTCATGATAACCGATAATATCAATTTCTCCGCTTTGGCAGCGAAAATTCCTCTCTGCCACCCGAAAGCCCCGGGCGGACAGATATTCCACCGCCTGTTCCTCCTTTTTAGCCCCCAGCTGCCTGTTATTCTGCTTTGTCTCCCCCAAATACCCTATATCCCCTTTCCCTAAGTAGATTCATCAGGGCGCCCTGCTCCTGATATCTCAACGCTGCTTCACCTTACTCTTGAGCTTATCCATGGAATCCACAAATATCAATATCTCTGCCACAACCTCATACAGCTCGGGCGGAATCATCTCTCCGATTTCCAATCTCGAAAGCGTATCCGCCAGCTTATCGTCCCGATGAATCGGCACATCATGCTCCTTCGCCTTCTCGATAATTTTCTCCGCCACAACCCCTCGTCCGCTGGCCACTACCTTAGGGGCGTCCTCCTCAGGATTATATTCCAGCGCTATGGCCTGTTTTACCTTTTTCTTATCCTCTGCCATGGCCAATCCTCCTGTCAGGCTCTCACATCAAAGGCATATTGCTGCAGCATGCTCATATTGGCCTGACTCTCCTTTGGCGTCAGCGGAGCCATTGCCCCCATACCGCCCTTTGCATGCTCCTCCTCCCGCACCTGCATCTGCGCCTGCATATCATATCCCCGCTTTCTCAGACGCTCTGTCAGCAAATCCATATGTTCCTCCAAAAAGTCCAGCATATCCTCATCCTGCACATAGAATCTGGTATTCACCTTTTCGGACTGCAATACCACAAATACATCCACCGGCCCTAAATATTCCATATCCAGGTGCAGCAGAGCGCTAATCTGCCCATCCTTTGACGCCAGACTCTTTTTGTTGGTATAGACATAAAGGTCTCCATGGGCATTTCCCTGCTGCATACGCACAGGAAGCTGTACATAGGTGTAGACCTGATTAATCTGCTGTAAAAAATCCAGATTCTGATTCATATTCTGAACCACCTTATAAGCCCCCGAATCTGTCTGGCCGGCGCCCTCCAGTACTTTTCCAAGACCCTTTAACTGTCTGTCCAGACGCTGATACAGGGCATCCACACTCTTAGAATCCTCTATCTCCTCCGGAGAAGCGGTAAACAACGTCTCCAGACGCTCCGCCAAAATGTTTTTTACCTCTTTGCTGCCCAGCAGTTCCCGCAAAAGCCCCTCATCTTTGGATTCAAGCCCTCCGGCCAGCAATTCCCTGATAAGCGCCAGCTGTTCCCTGCCCACAACAGCCGTCTCTCCTGAAAGCGCCTGACTCAATACCTGAGAAAGATTTGTGTTCTGCATGATACCACCGGGTTTGACGTCTGCCGCTTTTCCGGAATCCTCCGGAGAATCCTCTCCCAGGGCTTGTGCAGCTCTCGCCAGAGCCTGGGTCAAAATCTCTTTTCCTGCTTCCGTTGCGTTTCCTTCCGACGAGGCCGACCGCATCAGCGCCTCCCGCAGGATTTCCTCCGTTGAATGGGAAACCGCCTCCCGGATAACCACTGTTTCTCCAATACTGCCGCTCTGGGATTCCCGAACTTCCGCGCTCACGTCTATCTCCCGAGTTTCCCGGACTTCTGCTCTCACATCCGTCTCCCCGGAGCCGCTCTCTCCCTGAATATCCGTCTCAGGAAGCCTGCCGGTCTGCTGTGTGTCTCCTTCGGCTTCCAGGGACAGCTTTTCTCCATAGGCCTCCTCTGTGCTTATCAGCTCAAAAATCTGTAGATAAAGCTGCGCCGCACCTCTGATATCGCCTCCCTGCTGCATGCTCTCCAATGTCTGGCTCAATTCAAGCAGCAAATCATTCATCCCCTGCAGCAGCTGATGATTAAAATTCTTATAGGAACCGATTTGGCTGAGACTGCTCTCATTCACTGGCAGCCCCAGTTTGTGTAAATCCACAATATCCTGGGTTTCCGCTTCGGGATAAAGATTCATCTCCCGAAAAACCTGCTGCAGAGAATTCTTGTCTACCGGCAGGCCGGCCTCCATCATCTGACCGGCCATCTTCACAGTCTCCTGATTCGCCGGCAGCGACGCCATATCCAGGGCCTTCAACACATTACCCTCCATGGCCGTATTGGTAAATAACGGGCTTAAGAGCAGGGAACGTCCATTATTCTTTACCTGAAAAGACAGAATTTTCCCAATCTCCAGATTCATATTCTGGTCCAGCCTTGCATGAAGCAAGATATCGTCGGCCATTCGAACCTGTATCTCATTGCCGGTTCTTGACACAATCTCCCCCTGAATGGTCTGTCCCGGAACCAGAGATTGTATCTGCCGGTTCATCAGCCCGCCACGTTCCGTATAACTCTGGAGGCGGGCTGTCTCAACGCTTTCTGTCGTCTGACTGTTCCTTTGAAAAATATCCGCCAGTCTCATATTACTCCTTTTTCCTTGTGATTAGTGCCGGATTCTGCCTGACACATCCGAAAGTGTGAAAGGAAGCTCCTTCTGTGAATGGGCGTGGGGCCATATTTCTCTAAGGCCTGTATATGTGCGGCGCTTCCATACCCCTTATTCTGTGCGAAATGATACTCGGGATATACCTTGTCATATTCCAGCATCAACCGGTCTCTGGTCACCTTCGCCATAATACTGGCCGCTCCGATGGAAATACTTTTGGCGTCCCCTTTTATAATCGGAATCTGCCGGACCTCACGGATACCGGGTATCGTCACCGCATCATTCAGCAGAATATCCGGCGCCGGATTCAGGCGGCCGATTGCCTCCCGCATGGCCTCATAAGTGGCCTGCAGGATATTGATTTCGTCGATTCTTTTGGCTGACGCATACCCCACGGCCCAGGCCAGCGCCTGCTCCCTGATTACATCATAAAGCTCCTCTCTCTTTTTTTCGGAGAGCTGCTTGGAATCATTAATATATAAAATATTGCAATCTTTGGGCAATATCACAGCCCCTGCCACTACCGGTCCTGCCAGCGGCCCTCTGCCCGCCTCGTCCACACCGCAGATAGCAGCATACCCGCTGTATTTTCTCTCATACTCCTTCATTCCTTCGATACGCCGCTTCTCCTTCTCAACGGCCGCTATTCTTTTCATCGCATGTTCCGTCAGCCTGCGTACGCCTGCTCTCTCGTCTGTCTGATATTTGTCTATTAATTCAGGCAGCTCATCCACACAAGCTGCCTGAAACTGTTTCTTAATCTCCTCTGTCGTCATTTACCCTCTCTCCTTTGCCGTCATTCATGGGTAACAAAGCCGATTTTATTAAAAGGCCATATCCGGAACCATGCCCTGCCAATGATATCCTTCTTCTTGATATTTCCCACCGCCTCCGTACGGCTGTCACTGCTGTTGTTGCGATTATCTCCCATGACAAAATATTCGTCCTCCCCCAGGACAATCGGCTCCTCTGCTCTCCCTATCGTTTCAGGCAGGATAACCTCCTTCCCATAATGCTCCTCCAGGATTTCACCGTCTATGTAAATATTGCCATCCTCATCTATCTGCACGGTCTCTCCGGGCATACCGATGATTCTCTTGATATAATAAGTCTTTTCTTCGTATTTAAACGGAAATACAATAATCTCAAAGCGCTTGGGGTCACGGAAGCGATAGCTGATTTTATCGACAATCAGCTGATTTTTATGATATAGGGTCGGTTCCATGGATGCCCCGTCCACTTCTGTCCGCTGCCCCACATAAGTAATCACCAGCCAGGTCGCCAAAAGCACAATCAGCAAATATACTCCCGTACTTAATAATTCTCTCAATACTTTATTCATAGTAAATCATCTCCACATCCTTTATCGTATTTTCTATTCTATCTTATGGCAGTTCCAGTGTGATTCTGCCAAGCCTTCCGTTTCTGAAATCATCTATCAAAATGGCTGCTGCCTTCCCCAAATCAGGCTTCTCACCCTTCAAGTAACATTTTCGACTCTCTGCGATATCCTCCAGAGTCTCCGCCGCCGTCTTTCCTGCATCTGTTTTGTATCTGTCCTTCAGAGCATTCGGATAGTCCTGTTCCAGCTTATGTATCAAATCACATGCCAATTCTTCCGTAATGATAATCTCATCATTCATGGAACCGATAAAAGCCAGATTCATGCCCACCTCTCTGTCCTCGAACTTCGGCCATAAAATTCCCGGCGTGTCCAGAAGCTCCAAGCCCTTATTTAATCTTATCCACTGCTTTCCCCGGGTCACGCCGGGCTTATTTCCGGTCTTTGTACAGGCCTTTCCCGCAAAGGAATTGATAAAAGTCGACTTACCCACATTGGGAATCCCCGCTACCATAGCCCGCACAGGTCTGTTTACAATCCCCCTCTTTTGATCCCGCTCCAGCTTTTCCCGACAGGCCTCCTCCACAAGCTTCTGTAGGGACTTCATTCCCGCGCCGGTTTTTGCGTTGATTTCCAGAGCATACGCGCCCTGTTCCTCAAAATATTTCATCCACCTGCTGTTGGCTTTTGGGTCTGCCAAATCCGATTTGTTTAACAACACAATCCTGGACTTATTCTCCGAAAGCCCCGCAATATCGGGATTACGGCTGCTCAACGGAATCCTGGCGTCCAAAAGCTCTATCACCAGATCCACCAGTTTTATATTCTCCTGCATCATACGCTTTGCCTTCGTCATATGACCGGGATACCATTGATAATTCATTCTTATACCCCTTCCCTGCATGCTTCAGCACGCCTATCAAACTTTCTCCTCTTTATCTGCTCTCTATTTTACAAAGCCCATGCCCGCGTCATCACATTTCATCCGAAACCAGACGGCTCCGACAATGTCCTCCTCCTTCACAGGCCCCACATTGGCTGAGCGGCTGTCCTCACTGTTGTTAGGATTATCCCCAATACAAAAATATTCGCCGTTTGCCAGCACCATTTCATTGGCCGCTATGCCCGGCTCCAATATTTTCTCGCTTATCAGCGTGCTCGCCAGACCGTTTACAAAAAGTACGCCGTTCTCAATATACACCTTATCTCCGGGCTGAGCCACCACACGCTTTACATAATAATGAGCGTTTTCATTACCGTTTGGCAGAAATGCCACCACATCTCCCCTTTTGGGAGAGGAAAGCACATACAAAAAACGATTGACAAGCACCTTCTGACTGTTATAGAGCTCAGGCTCCATGGACACACCTACCACATCAATAGACATTCCCCAAAAATAAACTGTCACGCCCGCTATAAAAATCGCCGCCAGAATCCCAAATATCCAGCTGAAAACCTCTTTCACTCCAGAGGCGCTGATTTTGCGTTTGCGCTTATAAAAGCTTAGCCCTCTGCTCCTGGCCATCTATTCCTGTATTCTCCCTTCCGATTTCTGCTGTCAGTATCATCCTATTCCCTGATAAATACGCACTTTTTCCACAGCATCTGAACAGTTACAAAATATCCATAACTCTATTATACGCATTTTTACCAAAAAATCAAATATTGCAGCCTATTTCCCTTCGCACGAGTGCGCGTCATATTTTTATATCATAGGAAATTCATATCTCTTAGTCCTTCACAGTAACACCGTATTTCCTATGATAGAACAAAGCGGACAAGTCCGCATAATTTTTTTATCTTATAGGAAAGACACCTTCACGCTTTAGCGTGACAAGGTCTTTCCTATAAGATAAAAAAGAGCCGCCGCTTCACAATCTTTCAATCGTTCCTACGACAGCCCTCATGATTCATCTGTTTCGGTTAGCGTACCAGCTCCTTAACCTTTGCCTTCTTACCAACACGATTTCTTAAGTAATTCAGCTTAGCCCGTCTTACCTTACCCCGTCTTACCACTTCAATCTTCTCTACATTAGGGGAATGCACAGGCCATGTCTTTTCAACGCCGATACCGTTTGAATTCTTTCTTACGGTAAAAGTCTCTCTGCTGCCTCCGCCCTGTCTCTTTAATACAACGCCTTCAAACACCTGGATTCTCTCACGGTTACCCTCTTTAATTTTACCGTAAACCTTTACGGTATCACCCACATGAAACTCATCCACGCTTGCCTTTAACTGTCCTGCTTCAATTTCTCTGATAATATCGCTCATCATAAGCCTCCTTCATAAAATGGATGTTCTTAATACTTTCCCGTAACAGAGGACCATCTCGTTTTCACAACATTCAAATGTTAACATATTCTCTCCGAGAATGCAAGCTATTTCTCTCTAAATTTATCTCTCAACGCCGAACCCATTTGCCGAAACCGAAAAGCGACTTTTTATAATGCTGAAGCTCCTCCTTCGCCTCTGGATAGTTCTCTATTGCCTTCTGCAGATAATTTACTGCCCTGGGAATATCCTGCGCCACACCCAGGCCCTGACCGTAAATCACCCCCCGCATATAGTCAGCCTCCCCGTTTTCCCAATTCATCTCATTCAGAAAGGCCAGTGTTCTCGCATAATCCCTGGGCGTGCCCCAGCCGTTAAAACAGCACCTTGCCAGATAGAAAACGCCCCATTTGCTTCCCTGGTTATAAGCAAATAATAACATCGGAAACGCCTTGTCATAATCTACGGGAACTCCCCGTCCCAAAAGATACGCCCTTCCCAGCAGATTGTGACTGCCGATATCGCCGGACGGGATATCCTTCTCAAAACATTTCACGGCATAAACATCATCCTTCTGTGTGCCGATGCCCTCGGCATAACAGCGTCCCACATCGCCCCATGCTCCCGGATGGCCTCCCTCGGCAGACTCCTTAAACCAGTGGAGCGCTTCCTCCTTTTTACCCGCTTTCTCCAATTCCTCTGCATAGACAGTCTGACAAAGGGGATGTCCATATTCGGCCCCTATTTTATAGAGGTCCTTAGCCAGCTCCGGTTTAGGGGCAATGATATCCTCATCTCCCTTTGTATAATACCGGTTTAAATTATTGGCCGCAAAATACACGCCGCCCCGTAATGCTTTCCAGAACCAGTCCTCACACTTGGAAACATTCTCCCGTAAGTATTCCTTATAAGCCACCTGATTGGGGAAAGAGCTTTTCTTTTTGTTTTGTATCTTTAAAAAATCCCACCAGAAATAGGAATTTGCAATGACATACTGACAGAAAGCCTCGCCTCCCTCGGCCAGCTCCAAAACCTCGTCAAATGCCTCCTGCAGATTGGCAAAAGGCATTGTTTTCTTCACCTGAGGCTTCAGCTCACCGCTGCGCAGAGCAACCAGCACTCCCAACGCGCTGCCCTGCTCCAC
>JAMOZS010000059.1 GCA_023667765.1 Roseburia sp.
GTCTACCTCAACCTTAAACTTGATACCGGCCAGCCCCAGAAACAGACCGATAAAGATACCCACGGCTCCTACTATGGCCGCCGCAGTCAAAATCCCTGCAATACTCATGCGTATATCCTCCCTTACAAAAGCCCGGAAAATCCACAAAAGGCAATGGCCATCAGCCCCGCCGTCAGCAGTACTGTAGGCATTCCCTTAAAGGATTCAGGGATATCATTATATTCCAGCTTCTCACGGATGCCTGCCAGAATAACAATCGCAATGGTAAAACCGACTGCCGTAGCAAAGCCGTTTACGATTCCCGTCAGAATTCCATATTCTTTCTGCACATTCGTCAATGCCACGCCCAATACCGCACAGTTCGTCGTAATCAGAGGCAGATACACGCCAAGCGCCTCATAGAGGGAAGGCATGGACTTTCTCAGAAACATTTCCACAAACTGCACCAGCGCCGCAATCACCAGAATAAATACAATCGTCTGCAGATACTCAATACCTAAAGGCTGCAGCACGAAACGATAGATAACGCCTGCCACGGCGCTGGCCAGCGTAATAACAAAGATAACCGCCGTTCCCATGCCCGCCGCCGTTTTCACCTTCTTCGACACTCCCAGAAAAGGACACAGCCCCAGGAACTGACTCAGCACCACATTGCTCACAAGGGAAGAACCAACCATAATTATCAATAATTCTCTCACACTGTCCATCTATTTCTCCTCCCTGTTCAGGTCCATAAACTCCAGCTCTCCCTTTGGCGCCTGCGCCGCCTTTAAAGGCTTCTCTTCCCTCTTTTCGGGCGCTTTGCCATCATAAAATCTTCTGCTGCAGCCGCTGTCGCTGCAATTCATGCAGTCCTCGTTACAGCCCGATTGGATTTTGGAGGTATCTTTTCCTGCACGCTTTCCCGCAAGCTTCCAGTAATTCTGCAGAGCCGTCAGCGCCGCCAACACGAAAAACGCTCCCGGCGCCAGCACAAAAATATTAATCGGTGTAAAGGTTTCCGGGAAAATATTCTGATTAAAAAGGGTACCTGCCCCCAGAAGCTCCCTCACCATACCGATGCAGGCCAGCGCAAAGGTAAAGCCAAGCCCCATACCCAAACCGTCAAACAGCGACGGAATCGGCGGATTAGAATAAGCATAACTCTCCGCACGCCCTAAAATAATACAATTTACCACGATTAACGGAATATACATGCCAAGCGCCGCGTTCAGGGACGGAAGATACGCCTCCAGCATAAGCTGTACCGCCGTTACAAAAGAGGCGATAATTACAATAAACGCAGGTATACGGACCCTGTTCGGAATAATATGGCGAAGCAGGGAAATAATCAGATTGCTCAGCATCAATACCACCGTGGTGGTCAGCCCCATACCAAGTCCGTTTATGGCGGAGGTAGTAACCGCCAGCGTAGGACACATACCCAGCATTAAAACAAAGGTGGGATTTTCTTTTATCAATCCGTTTGTAAACCGCTCCCAGGCGGCGCCTGTCGTCGATTGTTTATTATCCATATCTATCGACCTCCCATCAAATCCTGCGCCACTGTCAGCGCCCCGTTTACCGCATTGGTTACGGCATTTGTGGTAATCGTCGCACCGCTGATAGCGTCAATCTCACTCTCGGAACGGCTTCCCGTTTTCGTATAGGTAAAGCTGCCCACCGCTTTCTTCTCAAACTGAGGAACCAACACCTTCCCGGCCTGCATCCCCAGTCCCGGGGTTTCCGAAATCTCCAGAATGGAAATACCGTTTAAAACGCCCTGTGTCGTCACACCGGCATAGATAACAATATTACCCCCATAACCCTCTGTGGAGGTAGACTGTACCACATAACCCTGACAAGTCCCGTCCTCAGCAAGCGCTTCATAGACCGTACCGATTTTTACGCCGTTTGCCGATAACTCCTCCGCAAGCTCCTCCCCGGGCATATAATCCAGCTTCTGAAACGCCGTCCCTGCCTCCCCGGCGCCGCGAAACACCGCCATACACGCCGCCTGCACCGCCTTTTCCTTCTGCATTCGGATAGGCTCCTTTGTCAGTTCATTGACAAAACCCAGCACCAAACCCGCAATCAGAGTGATGACTGCCAGAATCCCAGCCTCCCTCAGCATCACTCTTCTATCAGCATTCTTCTGCATCACTTTCTACCCCCTTTTCCGAAGGCGACAGGCCTTGTGATTTTTTCTATCAGGGGCACCAGCAGATTCCCCAGAAGGATAGCATAGGAAACACCCTCCGCTCCGGGGCCGAAAATACGGAAAATTCCCGTCATGACGCCGATAAAGATTCCGAATAGATACTGACCCTTAATGGTAATCGGACGAGTCACATAATCCGTAGCCATATAAAAGGCTCCCAGCATCAGACCGCCTCCTGCCAGCTGTGCGGACAGATAGGCCAAATCAAAGCCATGCCCTCCGAAAAGGACAACGAATATCCCAAAGGACACTATGTAGCTGCCGGGAATCCGAAGGTCGATTACCCCTGTCAGGATTAAAAAACAGGCTCCGATTACCAACGCTATCATGGAAGTCTCTCCGATAGTACCCGCCGTATTTCCGATAATCATATCCAGCACATTGACCGCTTCCCCCGCCTTCAGCGCTGCCAGAGGCGTGGCGCCGGTATAGGCGTCAATGGCGCCCGCATCGGCAAAGTTCGTCATCTGAGAAGGAAACGATATCAAAAGAAAACACCTGGCGGCCAGCGCAGGATTCACAAAATTCTGTCCCAGTCCCCCAAAGAGCTGCTTTACCACCAGAATGGCAAATACCCCGCCCAGAACCACTATCCAAAGAGGAATGGACACCGGCAGATTCAGCGCCAGCAAAAGTCCTGTAACAACAGCCGACAAATCCGTGATGGTCAGCCGTTTCTTATATAAACCGAACAAAAACTCCGTCAATACCGTGGAGGCAATGGAAACCAGTATTACCAGCGCCGCTCTGCCTCCGAAATGATAAATGCCAAACCCGGCGGCCGGTAAAAGCGCTATAATGACAGCCATCATAATGCCGCCCGTGGTGGCTCTTGACCGCACATGGGGATTGGACGATACCTTCAATCGCTCACTCAATGCTTCTTCCTCCTTAGCCCTTTTTCTTTTTGGCCAGCTGCATTTTGCGCATAGACTTGATTTCCTGTGTCAGCGGACGCTTCGCAGGACATACATAGCTGCAGCAGCCGCACTCGCAGCACTCCATGCCATGATTCTCCACAAAGGCCTCCTCGTCAAAATGCTCCGCATAATCAGCCAGTCTGCTGGGAATCACCCTGCCCGGACAGACCTCCACACACCTTCCGCAGTTGATACACGGCCCCGGCTCCATAGCCGACACCGCATCCCTGGAAAAGGCCAGAAGCGCCGTTGAAGTCTTTGTCACCGGCACATTCGTATCAAACATAGCAAAGCCCATCATGGGACCGCCGCTGATAATTTTCTCCGGCTTCACAAGAAAACCGCCGGCCTCCTCTATCAGCTGGGCATAGCTGGTACCCACCCGCACCCGGAAATTTCCGGGCTCGGCTATGGCATCGCCCGCCACCGTCACAATTCGCTCCATCAGAGGCCTACCCTCCACCATGGCTCTGTATACCGCCACAATCGTATCCACATTATTCACGATACACCCCACGTCGGCGGGCAGCATGGAGGAATTGATGGACCTCCCTGTTACCGCATAAATCAGAGTCCGCTCTCCGCCCTGGGGATACTTTGTCTTTAAGGCCTTCACACTGATTCTCGTCTCATTTTTGGTCAACTGCTTAAATAATGCGATACAATCCGGCTTATTGTCCTCTACTGCCAGGATGCCCTGAGCATGAGGAAACAGCTTTAAAATAATCTTAAGCCCTCCGATTACCTTATCCGGCTCCTCCAGCATCCTGCGGTAATCGGACGTCAGATAAGGCTCGCATTCCGCACAGTTCGCAATCACATATTCTATTTTGTCAGGCTCCTTCGGGGAAAGCTTTACATGGGTAGGAAAGCCTGCGCCGCCCATTCCCACAATACCGGCCTCCTTCACCGCCTCTATCACTTCCCTGCTGCTCAATTTGTTCAAGGGAGCCGGAGGATAAAAGCCCACCTCCTCGTATAATCCGTCATTCTCCACTACAATGCTCATAACAAGCTCGCCGGTCACTACCCTTCGGGGCTCTATAGCCTTTACCGTTCCGGATACGCTGGCATACACAGGCGCCGATACGAAGCCTGCACTCTCCGCAATTTTCTGCCCCGTCAATACCCTGTCTCCTTTTGCCACGACAGGCTTTGCCGGCGCTCCAATATGCTGGGACAGCGGATATACCAGTTCACCCTGAGGAAAGATCTCTTTTATCGGCTTATCCTTGGACATATCCTTACCGTCATAGGGATGAATCCCACCCACAAATGTCAACCCTGCCATTTCATCCAATCCTTTCCTATGGAATATTTTTCGACATATTCTGCCTGATTTGTCTAAAATTTTATATATTAACTATACTATTTTTTTTGTCAAAATACTACTGTAAATTCTAATTTTATGTTATGATAGTTACAGTAAAAAATTCCCTTGGCCGAACAACGGCAGAAATGAGAGGCAGCATGAGATTTTCAGAAGAAATATTAGAGAACTTTTCTATCACTTATCCTTTGGAAAAGCTGGCGCCTTTGGAGCAGGTTCTGTTTCTGGATATAGAGACTACAGGCTTTACTGCCCGCTCTTCTTACCTTTATATGATAGGCTGTGCTTACTATCAGACTCAAAAATGGCATGTCATACAATGGCTTGCTCAGGACTCCTCGGAGGAGCCTGCCCTGCTGGACGCCTTTTTTGAGTTTGCAAAGAATTATAAATATCTGGTACATTTCAACGGCAATAATTTCGACCTTCCCTTTATCGCTCAGAAATGTATCCAGTTTTCCCTGTCTCATACACTGGAGCCCTATCAGGGAATCGACCTCTACAGGAGAGTTGCACCCTATAAATTTTTCCTGCGGCTTCCTAACTGTAAGCAGAAAACCCTGGAGCTCTTCTTGGGCATTAACCGCAGAGATGTATTTTCCGGCGGAGAATTAATCGGCATCTATCACGATTATGCAAAGAACCCTTCGGAATACGCCGAAAATGCTCTGTTTCTACATAATTCCGACGACTTAAAGGGCATGCTCTCCGTTCTGCCCATGCTGGCCTACTGTGATTTATTTAACGAGACGGTAAAGGCCAGAAAGGTTCAGGCAAATTATTACAGAGACCTGTCCGGGAACCGCCGCCGGGAGCTTTTGATGACTCTCACTCTTCCCACCCCTCTGCCCAAAGCAATATCCGCTTCCGCCAATGGCTGTTACTTCAGAGGCGAGGATACGGAGGGTAGCTTGAAGATTCCCCTCTACGAAGAGGAAATGAAGTATTTCTATTCCAATTATAGGGATTATTATTATCTGCCCGAGGAGGATGTGGCAATGCACAAATCCGTTTCCTCCTTTGTAGATAAAGAACATCGTCTGCAGGCCTCGGCATCCAACTGCTATACCCGGAAAAAATCCAGTTTTCTTCCTCAATGGGAGCTTCTGTTTGAGCCTTATTTTAAAAGAGATTACAAGAGTAATGAACATTTCTTTGAATTGACCGATGAGATGAAAAGAGACCGGGCCGCCTTTACAGCATATGCCTCCCATGTGCTGAACATGATGGCGGATACCTATTAATGTAAATTTATATTCTACGGCGGATGAAATCAGAAAGCTATGCTCCCTTTCGGACAGACCGGCAATACCTGTCCTCTCCAGGGAGCATAGCTTCTTATTCTTTCAAATATAATTCTACACGGCTGCTTACAATATGCAATACCTGTTCCAATGATTTATCACCGATAAAATACGGGTTCAATTCCTCCCATAAAATATGATTCAAAATATAATCTGTCTCCGGAGGCGTCGGCTCCGCACTCTCTATGGCGTCCAATATTTTCTGCAGTTGGCTGTCCTCCAGAGCATACACGGGCTGTACACTCCTTGTAACAGGGTCATAATAATAGCTTTGGGGCAGTTCTTCCTCTGTATCCCCCTGCGCATACTGCTTCGTACGCGCAAGTTCCAGTTGCTCCAGAAAGCTCTCCTTATCAGCCAAAAACCCATCCATCGCCTGATAATTCAGAAGATAATAGTTGATAAAATCCCATGCGCCATCCTTATGGCGGCTTCTGCTCAGCATACCTATTATATGGCTCGGCACCATCTTTGTTTTCATGCATCCGGCAGCATTGGGGTATCCCAACAGCAGCATCTCATCCTTGTACTGCATTTCCAGCTTAGGAAGGGAATAAAAATCTGACAGCCTCAGTTCCGTAATGATTTTATCTCCCTGCGCCACTATCTCCTCCCACTCCTCCGTATAAAAATTACTTTGACAGTGAAGTTTACTTACACGGCTTACCAACTCAGAAAAATCCGTGCTTCCAAAGGAGCTGCTCCCCGCCTCAAAATCCGCAAAGCGCTCCATATCGAGCCACAGACAGTATTGTAAAAGCCCCATGGAATCTCCGTCCCATTCGAATTTTACATCCGGATTCTCCTCCAGATAACCTAAAAAAGTATCCACACTCCATCCCGGTATTGTATCTCCATCGGAAACCTCCTGCTTCGACAGAATATCCTGTAGCTGAGATTTTCTCCCTCCCATGGTCTGAATCATAAATGTCTTTGGAAAAGCATATACTCCATTATCCTCACAAAAACAGTCAAGTGCAGAAGAAATATAGTCCTCCTCGCGAATGCTCCCGCTCCTCTCCATATAAGGCGTCAAATTTTCCAGAACTCCTGCCCTCCGATAAATAGGAAAATGATAATAATCCATCATAATCAAATCCGGACTGTCCTTACCGGACAACCTTGTGTTTGCAAAGGTCTCCGCATCACCCGCATCGCTATAATCCAGCTCTTCCAGCGTCACATGATATTGGGCGCTCTGTTTATTATAATCCACAATCAATCCCCGGAGCTGAGAGTCACCCACAGACATGGTAAACAGAGTAAGCTCCTCTTTTTCTCCCTCCCCAGAAGCCTTTTCCTGGCGGGATAGTTTCTTCAGATACCATGCCTCGTCTGACAGCCCGGGCAAAACCCACAGATTCTCTTCCTCCGTTTCAGCAACTGCCCATACTCTGGCAGGCAGAATATCATTTTCAAGCCATTCTAAATACTTCACACATTCCCCGGTGTCCAAGTCCCATTTGTAGAGATATCCGGCGTCATTTAAAAACACTTCATTACGCTGTCCGGTATACAGAATACCGTCCCCCGGAGCCCTGCCAATCTGTTCCAGCATATAGTTACCATCCGCCACAGTAATTCTAGCCAGCGCCATATCCGTCTGGCCTGCAGAATAAGTTACAACTACCTGGTTTTCCCAGGTTACTCCCAAATCCCGCAGCATGGGAACAGCTATTTCACCCAAAGAATGTCCCAGGGTGTCCAGTACACAAACCTTATTATCCCCGGTTTTCAGATATATGACATCCTCTGTTATTACTGCTTTATCCGCCGCTTCGGGAGCCATATCCAATTCACCGGCGGCCGTTACATTTCCCTCAAAATCATACTGCTTTAACTGAAGGCGGCCTGAGGCATCCTCTAGAAAGCAATAAAAATCCAATCCGTCCTTCGTTGCAAAGCATCGCAGACTTTCATCTTCCGCTAACTCTATAGGGAGCCTTTCCGCAAAAACCCCCTGCTCTTGCCCCAAAAATATAACCTCATATATCTCATCCTCTGTATTTTGATAGTAAAACGCCTCCTTTGTCATCTGCGGAGAGAGACACTCAGAATTCTCCCCTTTGTTCCAGAAGGCATCGATATAATTCACCTGATAGACATTCTGCGCCTGCTCATGCTCCTTACTTTCCTGCGCTGCCGTACGGTTCAGGAAACTACGGTCAGCCGCCGGATCCTTATCCATGGCTTCGGTATCTGTATTGCCACAGCCCCCCAAAAAAGCTGTCATATATAAAAGCAGAATGCAAACCCCCAGATATTTTCTTACCCCTTTTAATTTTTTCATGATTATACTCCCATACTGCAAGCTATGCCGCCTATGACGGCACAAATAATTATAGTTTAAAATATAACTCCCTTTTTATCAAATAACTGTCAGAAATATGTAACAATTCAGCCATGCTAGAGTAAAAAGAGGCGCTACCTACTGAATGTGTATGCGCCTCTTTTTCGCTTGTTTCCTTATCCTATTTTATCATTTTCTAATCAACATTTCGTATAGAAGTAGGAACTTTTTCTCTCATATCCTATCTCCCGATAATTGATTATCTGCTCCGTGCTTCCAATAAAGAGTACTGCCCCCTTTGCCAGAGCTTTATAAAACTTACAGAACACCTCGTTCTTTGCCTCTTCCGTAAAATATATCAATACATTACGACAGACAATGAGATGGCAATCCGTAGGATAAGCATCCTTCAGCAAGTTATGCTCTTTAAATGTCACGCAGCTTTTAATCTCATCGGAAATCTTGTAAGATGGGCCTACCTGCGTAAAATATTTCTTTTTTAAATCCGCCGGAACAGCCACAATACTCTTCTCTGCATAAAGTCCTGTCTTTGCTTTGGCGATAACCTGCTTATCCAAATCGGTAGCCAGCACATTAATATACGAAAGCGGAACATGCCTAGACAAAGCCATCACCAAGGAATACGGCTCATCACCGGTAGAACAGGCTGCGCTCCATATCTTCAGTTTTTTGCCAAACCGGGAAAGCAATTCCGGAAACACAGAAGTATCCAGCACCTTCCACTGTTCAGGATTTCTGTAAAATTCCGAAACATTAATGGTAATATAGCCCACAAATTCTTCAAACAGAGGTCTTTCCGTCCTGAGAGCCTGTACATATTGGTCATAGCCCACAATTTTATGCTTTGCAATCAGGGTATCAATGCGGCGCTTCATCTGCTTTTCCTTATAACTGTTTAAATCAATCGTTGTAAGCGCCAGAATTTCTTTCTTGAAATATTCATAATCATATACCATGAACAAACCCCGCTCCGGATTATTTATGC
Source organism: Roseburia sp. (assembly GCA_023667765.1). Lineage (GTDB taxonomy): Bacteria > Bacillota > Clostridia > Lachnospirales > Lachnospiraceae > Acetatifactor. The sequence continues at coordinate 9,051 of JAMOZS010000059.1, forward strand.
ATTCGCATCATCCTCTTCAGCCTCTGCGGCAATCACTGCATCGATATCCACGGACACCACATCTGCGTCCTCCTCCTTTGCGGCGCTCTCCTCTGCTGTATCGGGAGTCATAAGAGCCTTGATGCTCAGAGAAATCTTTCTGTCCTCCTCGTTAAAATCAACTACCTTTGCGGTTACCTCCTCGCCGATACTCAATACATCGGAGGGCTTTTCCACATGCTCTCTGGCTATCTGTGAAACATGCAGCAATGCGTCAACGCCTGCCTCCAACTCCACAAATGCGCCGAAATCCGTCATTCTTGCCACCTTACCGGTAACAACATTGCCCACGGCATATTTAGCGGCTGCATCCTTCCAGGGATTTGCATCATCAAATTTTAAGGACAGGGCAATCTTATTGCCGTTAATCTCTTTAATCAGAACCTTTAAGGTATCGCCAACCTTAAATACCTTCTTGGGATGCTCTACGCGACCCCAGGACATCTCGGAAATGTGAAGCAGACCATCTGCTCCGCCCAAATCGATAAAGGCGCCGAAATCCGTAACATTCTTGACCGTGCCTTCTACCACGTCACCCTCTTTGATTCTGGCAAAGAGCGCTTTCTGCAGCTCCGCCTTCTGAGCGGAAACCAACTGGCGGCGGTCGCCGATATATCTTCTTCTCTTAGGATTATATTCGCTGATTACAAACTCAATCTCCTGACCGGCATACTTGTTAAGATCCTTTTCATAGGTATCGGATACCAGACTGGCCGGTATAAAAATCCTTACCTCTTCATAAACCACGCTTAAACCGCCCTCAAGCACCTGCGCAACCGTAGCCTTCAGCACCTCTCTGTTATTATATGCCTCCTCAATTCTCTTGTTTCCTCTGTCTGCGGCAAGTCTCTTATAGGTAAGCAGCACCTGACCTTCGCCGTCATTGACCTTGAGCACCTTTACTTCCATAGTGTCTCCGACCTTTACAGCAGCAGTTAAATCTACGCTTGAGTCGTTTGTGTATTCATTCTTCGTAAGAATACCGTCTGACTTGTATCCGATGTTCAAGATGATTTCTTCCGGCTTGACATCGATTACTGTACCTTCGACTACCTCTCCTGCATGTATTGTCTTTAATGATTCTTCCAACATTTGTTCAAAAGTTAATTCTGACATAATTTTGAACCTCCTCGATTAATTTATTTGGGGTGGAAGCCCCAGCAGTAATACCCACCAGGCGAACAGCTTTAGGTAGCTCTAAATGCAAGTCATCCAGTGTCTGTATAAAATAGGTGTTGGCGCACTCCCTGCTGCAAATTTCATATAGCTTTCTCGTGTTGGAGCTATGCCTGCCTCCTATCACTATCATAACGTCAGCCTCCGCCGCAAGACTCTGCGCCGAGCTCTGACGTTCCTCCGTTGCATTACAGATAGTATTCACAACACTATCATTGTAACCTTTTCTCTGAAAAATTTCAACTATATAATGAAATTTATTGTAGTTAAATGTCGTTTGAGAGATAATACAGAGCTTCTCCCCCTCTTTCGGGACGAATTTTTCTGCCTCCCGGGGGGTTTCAATCACCGTGACAGGCCCGTTGCACCAGCCCTTTATCCCCTCTACCTCAGGATGTCCGGGGTTCCCTACAATCACAATATGTTTTCCCGCCGTACTCTCCTCGTCCACAATTTTGTGAATCCGCTTCACAAAAGGACATGTGGCGTCAATACATTCCAGGCCCTTTTCCTCGATGAGGCGGCAGACCTCTCTGGGGACGCCGTGGGCTCGTATAATAACAGCAGCCTTCCCGCAGGACGGCAGTCTCATAAGCTCCTCCAGGCTTTCTATTACACGAACGCCCTTTTCCTCCAATTCCCTTACTACCTCTTCATTATGAACGATAGGGCCATAGGTATATATAGTTTTCCCCGTTTCAATCTGTTCATACACAGTATCTACCGCACGTTTCACACCAAAGCAGAAACCTGCGCATTCCGCCAGTTTTACATCCATACCGCTTTGTTCCTTTTTACCTGTTTTTCAACATCCTGCCATGCTCTGCCTGCACAGGGCAAGAATATAATCCGTCACCTGCTCCACCGTCATATCAGAGCTGTCCACCAGTACTGCGTCCGGCGCCTGCAGAAGCGGAGAATGCTCCCTGTGCATATCACGGTAATCCCTCTCTTCTATATCCGCCCGGATTTTGTCCAAATCGCATACTTCCCCTTTTGCAGTCAGCTCGTCATAACGGCGCTTTGCCCTGACCCCGCTGCCGGCGGTAAGATATATCTTGAGCTGCGCATCGGGAAGCACACAGGTGCCGATATCCCTGCCATCCATGATACAGTCGCTTTTCCCGGCCAGCTCCTGCTGCAGTTCTACCAGCTTTTTGCGCACCTTTGGCTGGCCGCTGATGGCAGACGCCATCTTCCCCACTTCCTCCGTGCGCAGACAGGCATTCACATTTTCTCCGTTCAGATAAACCACCTGTTCCTGATTCTCATAGGCAATCGAGATATCCGCTTCCCTGCATTTTTCCGCTATAGCCTCAGCGTCGGAAGGCTCCACACCCTCTCGAAGCATATACAATGCCATAGCCCGATACATGGCCCCGGTATCTACATAAATATAATTCAATTCTCTGGCAGCGGCTCTGGCAATCGTACTCTTGCCCGCTCCGGCAGGTCCGTCAATCGCAATATTAAAACTCATATGTTCTCTCTTTTCTGCGCTGCTTTTTGCGCATTTTTCACTGTTTATTCCATTTCCACATCGTTTTTTGCACATCACGAAATATCTGTTATCCCTTTTCCGACGCCGCATTTTTTCCGGCAAGATAACCGGTAGACCAGGCAATCTGCAGATTATAGCCTCCTGTCAGCGCATCCAAGTCCAACACCTCGCCGGCAAAATACAATCCCCCTACCTTCCGTGATTCCATAGTGGAGGAATTCACCTCCCGCACGGATACGCCTCCCTGGGTGATAATGGCCTCCTCAAAGGAACGAGTGCCCGCCACCGTCAGGGGGAGGTTTTTCATCAGCTCTGCAAAGCTTCGACGCTCCTGTCTGGTGATTTCATTTACCTTTTTCTCCGGATTGATTCCTGACAGTTCCACCATCACAGGTATCATTTTCACGGGAAAGAGCGCCCCCAGCGCATTCTTAAACTGTCTGTTTTTGTTCTCCTCAAAATCCCTTAAAAGTCTCTTATCCAGCTGTTCTAAGCTAAGGGCGGGCTTTAAATCCAAAAATAGCTTCGCCCTTTTTTCTGATGAATGCTTTCCATAGAAGCTGCTGGCGCTCAAAATCAGAGGCCCGCTCACGCCAAAATGCGTAAACAGCATCTCGCCAAAGCCCTGGTAAAGAACCTTTTTATCACTTACAAGGCGCACACCCACATTTTTTAACGACAGCCCCATAAGAACGCCGCACCACTTCTCCTCCGTCTCCAGCGGTACCAGCGCCGGTCTGCACTCTGTCACCTTATGCCCCAGACTCTCCGCAAATCGGTATCCGTCCCCCGTGGAGCCCGTACTGGGATAAGATATCCCGCCGGTACAGACAATGCAGGCATCACAGTCAATCTGCCTTCCCCCGGCAAGCCTTACCCCTGTGACCCGAGAACCCTCGCAAAGAATCTCCGTCACCCGGGTATTCAGCATTATATCCACTTTTGCCTTCCCAAGCTGTCTTACAAAAGCGGCAATCACGTCGGAGGAATGGTCCGAAGCCGGAAACACCCGTTCTCCCCGCTCAAGCTTTAAAGGACAGCCCGCCTTCTCCAGAAACGCCATCAATGCCTGATTGTCAAAACCGTGAAAGGCGCTATACAGAAATTTCTCATTGGTACAGACATTCTCGAGAAACTGCTCCCTGCCCGCCGCATTTGTCACATTACAACGGCCCTTGCCCGTAATGAACAGCTTTTTGCCAAGCTTTTCATTTTTTTCCGCCAGCGCTACGTCGGCTCCCTGCCATGCTGCGCTCAACGCCGCTATCATACCGGCGGCGCCGCCGCCCACTACAACTACCTGTTTCATTTACATACTCCTTGCTTATCCCAGACTGCCTGCAAAAATATTATGCCGCACCCCTTTTCCCTTTAGGGAAACGCTGATAAATACGCTTCCTTAGGAGCCTTCTGTTTCCGTCCTGCGCAGGGAATAGTTTAAAATAGGCTCATCATCAATAAAATTAATCTCGTCGTTTAAGTAAACCTGATAATTATTCCAGACCTCCTCCAGCATCTCAAGATTCTTCTTTACTTCCTGGGGACATTTCAGGCACAATGCCACTACCAGCGCATTGATAACGCTTAACGGAGCCACCAGAGAATCTACAATAGATACCATATCGCTGCGGGCCAGAAGATTACAGGAGGAATAAAGATTCATGGGAGAATGAATGCTGTCCGTAATAGCGATTACCTTGGCATTACGATCATTGGCAAATTCCATTGCCTTCAAGGTACGCATGGAATATCTGGGAAAGCTTATGCCGATAAAGCAATCCTCGCTGCCGATATGCATCATCTGCTCAAAGGTCTCACTGACACTGGTGGTATTCAGTAGCCGCACATTTCCCCTAATCATATTCAGATAAAAGTGAAGAAATGCCGCCAGCGGCTCATTACTCCTAAGTCCCATAATATACACCATCTTCGCCTCCAGAATGGTGGCTACCGCCGTGTCAAAGGCCGCCGGGTCCAAGTTCTTTATGGTATGCTGCAGCTTCTCTATATCCGCAGTAATCACGGAAGTCAAAATCTCGGACTGCGTGCTTCCGGCATATTTGGCATCCATCCTCTGAAGATTGCTCAGCTGTCCCTGTACGCATTCCTCCAGCGCCTTCTGGAACTGAGGATAACCCTCGTAGCCAATGCCGGCGGCAAAGCGTACCACCGTAGACTCACTGATTTCCAGCGTCTCTCCCAGTTTTGCCGCCGTCATAAAAACCGCTTTTTCATAATGCTCCAGAATATATTTTGCAATGCGTTTATGACTTTTGCTGAGCTTATCATATTTTTGCGTTATTCTGCTTAAAACATCATACTCTTTTTCCATTTCTGCTCCCGCCTTTTAAGCCTGCCCCCGAACGCTTCCTATCTCTGAGCGGCAAACGCCTGATAGGAATTCTCCAAAAGCTCCAGCGTTTCTCTGTCCGAAAGGTCATAATCCCCCGTCAAAGTCATGCATGCCGCTCCATGTATAAAAAGCCACATTTTCATAAACAAGCTGCCCGGGTCAGGACATCCCTGTACTCTGGCAAGATTAATTTCATAAAATACATTCCCGGTACTGCCGTTCAAAAGCTCATACATACTTTTTTTACCGGCTCTCTGTGAGACAAACAATAATTCAAATAAATGCTTCTCTTCCCGGGCAAAAGCAATATACGCCATCCCCAGATTGGCAAAGGGCGTTTTGCTCACTCGGGGGTACAGACTGTAATAGTCCTGAAAAAAGCCGATTGCTTTCAGGTACACCGCGTCATAAAGCTCCTCCATATTTTTATAAGCACGAAAAATCGGCTGTGTAGAGCAGCCTGCCGCGGCCGCCACCTTTCTCGCAGTCACTTCCGCAGCCCCTTCATTCCTTGCCAGAACAAAGGCTGTCTCCAAAATCTGCCCCAGCGTGATACTTTCCTTCCGAGCCATCGATAGACCTCCCTTTGAATCAAAAGTATTGCCCTCTTACATAAGGAAACGCTGATTCAAGCAGCAATTCCTTAGAAACCGACGCGTAACACTTGTTATTTTACATGAGGCCGTCTCTTTTGTCAAGAAACACAGGAAGGGCTGATTCAATTAACCCTGCCCTTAGAGCGAGCCTCCGACGAATGCACACGGATTTGCAGGAATAGAGCTTTTACTTTTTTGGATGGGGAGCCCCTGCCGAAGAGTACAAAGCTGTCAACCGCGCAAGCAAATGAGATTTTCTTAATGTTCCGTACATGTTCAGCAATTTCGGGACATGGATGTCCCGAAAAGTCCGACCTGAGCCACGATGGCGAATGTCGGACGGTTGCGGAAATTGCCGAAAACCTACCGGAACATTTAGAAAATCCATTTGATGAAGCGGACAGTGTGTACTCTTTGGCGTGGGGCCCCATCTAAGGAATGCACACGGATTTGCAGGGGAATTTGCCGCTTTGCAGCGCAAATCCGGCGCAGGAAACGCTATGAAACCAACGCTTCTTTAGAGCTTCCGGTGCGGAACCGCCAAAAAAAGAGTGCGGAAGCTTTCATCCGCACTCTCCTGATTGTATTCCTATTATACCGGATAAGCCCCGTTCTTGGCATCAGCCACAGAAGGGTCAATCTTCTCCTGCTGCGCCTGACGATATTTAAAGAAGTCCGTGGCAACCTGAGGGAACAATGCATAGGACAATACGTCCTCATCCTGCTGCTTCCACTCCGCCATCTCACCCTCCAGCTTATCCAGCTCATTGTCCAACAAATCCGCATAACGGCAGGTGATTCTCTCCTCGCCGGGGATAACCTTATCGATAACCTCCTGGCTCATAGGCTTAACGGTCTGGCCGTACTCACCGCGAAGTACTGCCTTTGTCTCCTTGGTAGCCATCTTATAACGCTCGCCCATCAACACATTGAATACTGCCTGGGTGCCCACAATCTGTGAGGAAGGCGTAACCAGAGGCGGTTCGCCCAAATCCTTACGCACCTGCGGGATTTCCTTTAATACATCATAATAACGATCCTCCGCATTCTGCTCCTTCAACTGGCTCACCATGTTGGAAAGCATACCGCCGGGAACCTGGTACAATAATGTCTTGATATCCACACCCATCACCTTGGGATTGAGCAGGCCGTTCGCCAGACACTCGTCTCTGTAAGGACGGAAGTAATCTGCAATCTCGGCCAGCAGATTCTGGTCAAAGCCGGTATCATATTCCGTTCCCCGGAAGGTTTCTACCATTACCTCAGTAGCAGGCTGTGAAGTCCCCATTGCAAAAGGACTCATTGCCGTATCAATTACATCCACGCCAGCCTCTACCGCCTTTAAATAAGTCATTCCGGCAACACCGGAGGTATAATGGGTATGCAGCTGAATCGGAAGTGAGGTTGCACTCTTCATGGCGCTAATCATCTCAGATGCCTTATAGGGCACCAGCAGTCCAGCCATATCCTTGATACAGATGGAATCTGCGCCCATCTCCTCTATCTTCTTGGCCATATCCATCCAATATTCCATGGTGTAGGCGTCTCCCAGCGTATAGGACAGGGCTACCTGCGCATGTCCTCTTCCCTCCTGTACCTTGAACTTATTCGTGGCGTCCACGGCCGCCTGCAGATTGCGCAAATCATTCAGACAGTCGAAAATACGAATCACATCAATACCGTTTGAGATGGACTTCTGTACGAAATACTCCACCACATCATCTGCGTAGGGTCTGTAACCTAAGATATTCTGACCCCTGAACAGCATCTGAAGCTTTGTATTTTTAAAGCCGTCACGGAGTTTGCGAAGTCTGTCCCAGGGATCCTCCTTCAGGAAACGCAGAGAGGCGTCAAAGGTAGCGCCGCCCCAGCATTCTACGGAATGATAACCGACCTTATCCATCTTCTCCACGATAGGAAGCATAAACTCGGTAGG
>JAMOZS010000005.1 GCA_023667765.1 Roseburia sp.
CGGTTTCGGTAGGAAGTCCCAGCATAAAATAAAGCTTTACCCTGGTCCAGCCCCCCTCAAAGGCCAATGCGGCGCCCTGAAGAATCACTTCCTCCGTAAGGCCCTTGTTAATCACATTTCGAAGTCTCTGACTCCCCGCCTCAGGAGCGAAGGTCAGACTGGATTTTTTTACATCCTGCACCTTGCTCATAACATCCAGAGAAAAGGCGTCAATCCGCAGAGAAGGCAGGGAAATATTGATATGTCTGTGGGCGCATTCCTCCATGAGAAACTGAATCAAGTCCGGCAGTCTTGTGTAATCGCTGGAGCTTAAGGAGCTTAGCGATATCTCCTCATGTCCCGTATTTTTCAGCATTTCCAGCGCATAATCCCGAAGCACATCTGCATCCCGTTCCCGCACAGGGCGGTAGAGCTGCCCCGCCTGACAGAAACGACAGCCTCTGATACAGCCCCTTTGGATTTCCAGCACAACTCTGTCCTGAGTTACTTTTATATAAGGCACTACCGGTTTCATGGGATAATAGGTATCGGACAGGTCTTTCTGAATTTCCTTTAGAATAGTGGCAGGAATCCCCTCCTCCCTGGGCGTGAAGGAGGCAATTGTCCCATCCTCGTGATAGCTCACCTCATAAAAGGAAGGCACATACATGCCCGGGAGCTTTGCGGCCCTTCTCAGAAACTCCCTGCGCCCGGCATGCTGATCTCTGCATTCCCGGTATAAATGCATCAGATTACCGTACTGCGTCTCACCCTCGCCGATATAAAATAAATCAAAGAAATCCGCAATGGGCTCAGGATTATAACTGCAGGGACCGCCGCCTATCACAATCGGATACTCCTCTCCCCGTTCTTCTGCCAATAAGGGAATACCCGCTAAATCCAATACCTGCAAGATATTGGTATAACACATCTCATACTGCAGCGTGATGCCCAGAAAGTCAAAATCTCTGATTGGCTCCTGAGATTCCAGGCCAAAAAGAGGAATCCCTTCTCTGCGCATGATTGCGTCCAAATCCAGCCAGGGAGAATACACTCTCTCACACCAGACCCCCGGCAGGCGGTTCAGCATATCATAAAGAATCTGAATGCCCAGATGAGACATTCCTATCTCATACACATCGGGAAAGCACATGGCAAACCGGATATCCACTTCCTTTTTATTTTTAACCACCGCATTAAATTCATGTCCGATATAACGGGCCGGTTTTTCCACCTTCATTAAGATATCGTCGGATAGCGCTAATTGACTGTTCATTACTTATTTACAAGCCTCCTTCATATGTTTCAAATCCTCTTTGCTGCAGACTATATCGGAGTAGCGCGCCTTCTCATAAAGCTCTGCCGCCGCCGTCCTGCCGGAAAGCAGAGCATATTCTCTGGCGGTATAACGGGAAGGGGTGTCTAACCATTTTCTGTCTGCCAGAAGTCTTCGTCTAAACTGCCTGCGGATACGCTCTGCCACTGTCAGGGTTCCCGGCAGTTTCCGCCTCCTTATGCCGGGAGAAAGAGGGAGCTGTTCCCTGACGTCCTTCTTCTTTTCGATGGCAGCATTTTTCTCACAGACAGAGCCGTTTAGCCGGGCCCGAATAAATCTGATAAATCCAACCGCCGCTTTTATCAGTAATATCGCTAAAATGATAAACGTGATAATAAATAACAGCTTTTCCAGTATCTGCCACAGCCAGAAGGGTTCCGCCGCATCTGTGGGAGCCATCATGGCAGGATTGCCCTCTATTACCTGCCGTTCCACTTCCTCGATAGCTTCCTGCTCTTTGACAAAAAAATGCAATAAATATCTTATAAGCTCGAGCAGACATTTCTTCAGCCATTCCGCCGCCTGATTCAGGACGGTCAGATTGGATACGGCAATCAGCACAAGCACTCCGCCCCCTGTATAAAGCAGGACGGTTTTCAGTCCGGCATAAAAGATTTCCCTCTCCGGCAGGTATCCGGCGCTGTTTTTATCCGCCTGCAAAAACTGCAGATAACGCTCCAGATAACTCCCTATAAAATACATTGACGTAAGACTAATTAATAAAACCACATAATACTGCTCGTAGCCGGTATCTCCCATAGCATGTAAAAAGAACAGAACTCCCCCGCCGGAGCATATGGCAAAAGGCAGAGGCAACATCCCCTCCTTCCTCCTTCGCTCCGAGAAACGCCTGACCATGGAATTTATCAAATACCCCAGACTGCACAGCGTTACGATAATCTGCATCGACATATGTCCTGCAGGTATCAACAGACCCAGAGCCAATAACAGGATATGCAGTCCAAGTACCGCCCAAAGCTTCCTGATAAAAATACGAATATAATATTGTATCAGAGGCATAAGCCCAAGAATACCCCAACACAAAAAATCCGTCCCCCGCAGCGGCTGCTCCTGCGAAAAATGCATGCCAAGCAAAAGCGCTCCGAGAGCCAGAGTAAAGAAAGACCAGTGATTAAATTGCGTTACCAATATCTGTCGTAAAAATTCGATTCTTTTCAAAACTGCGCCTGCTTTCTGTTCTTTGAGTGACGATATTACAGAATAGGCAGTATCCGGATTCGTTCCTCCAGAGAAGCCGGAAGCTGCCGGGATAATCTTTCCCACACCGGATAATACCATATAAATTCCATGCCTTCCGTACGGCAGCGTTCCAATAAGGCTATAAAATCAGGATATTGATTCGGTGCGGCCAGACAGGTTACGGTGCCTTCGGCCTCCTTCAGAAGTTTTTCCCCAAAGGTATCCCGAAAGCTTACCGCCGGTTTTTGTGTATCAATACGGGCCAGACTGCGGTAAATGGCTTTCAGCTGACCGCTGCCCCCGCCGGCAGCCACCTCCATGGGCTTGCTGGTCAGGCAGTCAAGCCCGTTACAGTAACAGGCAACCTGCATTCCCTGTTCCAGAAAGAAACGACTTAAGCCCGCTCCAATTTGCAGACAGGCCTCCACACACTCTGTTTTTCTTAAAATCCCCGTGTCCTCTATGTTCAGAAAAATTCTTATGGAGCGTAGCGTCGTATTATTTTTTTGATTCACTTTTAAATCGTCTGTTTTTGCAGTAGCCTTCCAGTTGATGCTCCGCACGTCGTCAAAGGGCTGGTATTCCCGAATCCCCCTGTATTCAAAAGGGTCCTCCAGGAGATGGCGTTTCGCAAGGACTTCGCCGTTTAACTGCTGCAGAGAACGCCAAAACTCCTCATTCCTAAAAGGCCTGGGAAACACATAAATACCGGCGTCGGCCGCACAGGAGGCATACATCCGACAGGACATAAACAAATCCGTTCCCACCAAATCAATGTTCTTCAGCTGATAAAATCCTCTCTTCCCTCCGGTGAAGGACAAAGTTCGGGTAATCTTCTCACCGCCGTTTATCTGGAAAATGTCATTACGATAAAACAGGTCTGTGGTACGGGAGCCCCTTTCGGCATCAAAAATCAGATTTTTATCCGCCTGAAATTTTACCTTTAGCATATGCAGCGGAAGTCTTTTGGCATTTATGATAATTTCCTGCAGGGAACCGCTCTCTCCCTCGAAAATTTCGGGCTGAACGAATCTTAATTGCACCTCCAGCCTCCTGTTCCAGTATTTTTGGTATACCAGCCGCTGCAGAAAGAACAGAAAGGCCGCTCCAAGACCAATCCCCAATATTCTAATCATAGTCTGAAATCCTCTGTGGGTACGGGAGTATTCTCCATCAATTGTTTTAACAGTGCCTGCGCATTCCTGCTTTGTCCGTAGCCTAATATGATTCGATGCGCCAGAACGGGAACAGCCGTCTCCTTTACATCATCAGGAATACAATAGGTTCTGCCCTGCAGATAAGCATAGGCCTTTATGCACCGAAGGAGCGCAAGGCTCCCCCTTGGGCTGACTCCCATGATGATATCCTCCCCTCTGCGGGTGCCTGCAATGATATCTAACAGATATTCCCGAATACAGGGATGAACCGATACCCGTTTCGCCTCCTCTCTGGCTTTGCACAATTCCTCCGGCGTCAATACGCTCTCCAGGGAATCCAGAGGGTCCGTCTCCATATAGCGCGCCAGGATATCCAGCTCCTCCTCCCTTTCGGGAAGTCCCATGGACAGACGCATCATAAAGCGGTCCAGCTGTGCTTCCGGCAGAGGAAAGGTGCCGACGGTCTCCACGGGATTCTGAGTGGCAATCACAAAGAAGGGATTCCCCGGCTCATAGCTTATACCGTCTATGGTCACCTGACGCTCCTCCATACACTCTAAAAGGCCGGCCTGCGTCCGGGGTGTCGCCCGGTTGATTTCATCAGCCAGAAGCACATTGGTAAATACCGGTCCCTTACGCAGTACAAATGTATTTGCCTGCCTGTCAAAGATATTCAGTCCGGTGATATCGCCGGGAAGCAAATCCGGGGTAAACTGGATTCTGGAAAAGGTTCCTCCCATAGATTTCGCAAGGGCCCTGGCCAGCCGGGTCTTGCCTGTCCCCGGTAAGTCCTCCAGAAGCACATGCCCGTCCGCCACCAGGGCGGTGAGCAAAAGACGCACGGTTTTTTCTTTCCCGATAATCACTCTTCCGATATTCTCAGTTAATCTATCCCCAAACTCTTTTCCATTCATCTGTTAAGGTTTCCTCCCAAGCTGTATGATTTTCTTGTATAGTATAACATAAAAACGCCGATAAAGCATCCAATAATATAGTTGACATAAGGATTCTTTCTTTTTATAATGTTTTTGTTTGCCGAAAAAGTCGAAAACATAAACAGGTTTGCGATGCGATGCCTCCGCAGACCTGTAAAAATCAAAAACTTCGCTGTAAGGAGCGGGGGATTGCATCGCAGAAATGAGGGAAAAAATGAAAACAAAAAAGAAATCACTGATTGTTGTGGCTGTGCTGCTTGCACTCTCCGTTATGCTTGGGGGATGCTCCGAGAAAAAAGTACCGGATACCATTCGCTGGATTAACGCTTCCTACGCTGTCCTGACCTCCATCAACGGAAACGATTATAATCTGTTCGGAGGGATGAAGCCTGATACTTTAAATACCAAGCTGCAGCAGACTTCTCTTGAGAACTGGTGGGGCGTGACTGACCGCCAGACCGCTGACGAAACCCTGGAATGGATTTTAACAGAAGGACATCGCGCCGATTATGCAGATTATATGGCTTATCTCGACGAACTGGGCTTGTCCGAGATTCCTCTGGAGGAGTTTGCCGAAACGCTTCCCTATTTATATGAGCTGACCGAGGATGAAGCTGCCGAAATTGCCAAATTCTACGGATGGTATCAGGAAATCGGTGCGAATGCTATCGATGGCTGGGATTATTGCCGTGCCTTAAACTTGTTGAGCTTCTATTATGTGGCAGGCTACTACACCAGAGAGGAAGCTCTGGACAAATCTCTGGAGATTGCCCTGGAGGTTCAGCCTCTGTTCGATTCCTGGGATGAATTGATTGACAGCTATCTGCGCGGTTATGAATACTGGAACGGGGATAATACCGACAGCACGGAGCGCCGCCAGGTATATGAATCCCTTTTGTCCGCCAAGGACAATCCCTATTCCGTGGACTATCATACCACGCTGCAGAAGGAATGGTAAGGAAATCAGATCAGGGGAGACTCTCCCACGATTTCCCTGTATAAATCCAGTCCGAAGCTGGTCAATTCCGGCTCATGCGGAATCATCTTAAAGGTTCTTCTGCCGTCCTCAAGACGCTCTGCGCAGAAGAATTCCACCTTTGATGCGGCATTGTCCCGGTTTTCATCAAACATCCTCTGAGCGAAGGACAACAGATGCGTTACCGTCAAGATTTTTACATCCGCTTCCACCAGGGCTCTGACAATGTCGTAGGCAATGACAGAGCCCTCTTTTTCTGTGGTGGAGGCAAAGGATTCATTTAACAGAATAAGGGACTGCTCTCCTAATTGTTCCACAATCCGGCTCATGCGCCGCAGCTCCTCATCCAGACGTCCGCTGTTCATAGCGCTGTCCTCCCGTCTGGTAAAATGCGTGAAAAACTGCGGGAAAATACCGCTCTCAAAGCTTTCGGCAGCCACCGCAAGACCACATTGCATCATAATCTGGGCGACGCCGATGCTTCTTAAAAAGGTGGATTTGCCGCCCTGATTGGCACCGGTTACAATAAGCAGCATTTTATGGTCGATATTGCAGGTGTTTCCCACGGCGTCTATACGCTGCTCCATACACATCACCAACTCCTTTAAATTCCGAAAACGCAGCGAATCCCGCCCTCCGGGAATGGGGAAACAGTAATCGAGATGAAAGCGCTGCATGTGGTGCTTGATATTCAAAGCCCCCCGATAGAAACCTGCCTCAAAGCGCAGCTGGTCAAAGAAACGGCTAAACGCGTTCATAAAGGGAGCACAACAGGCCACCACATAGCTTATCACCTGGAACTCCAGCAGGGACGCCTGCTCCTTCAACGTCGGATTCTTCTGTATGGAAAAGGAATCGGGAATCAGAGAATTCATATATTCCTGTATACGGGAAATGGCTCCTTTGGGGTTATGAAATTTTCTGATTCTGGAGGACACCTCCTGAAGCCGTATGTCGCTCAGTTTTAAGCCGTCTCCTATGCCGCATTCCATAACGATTTTCGGCAGGTTTGTCGTGGGATGATTGATGCTTTCCGACTCTGATATGTCCGTATAAAAGGAAATATCCTGCAAAATCTTATTCAGGCATTCTTCCGTCTCCTCGGAATATTCCTCACACAGCCGTTCATAAAGAGACTGAAGGCCCCGGGAAGAAAACCTGTTCTGATACTCGGCAAACAGGCTCTTAATCCGGCTGAGGCTTGTCACAAAAAGCTTTAACAGATGAATCTGTGTAATCAAAACCGCCACAGGACTTTGGCTGCCCGTCTTACTCTTATCCTTTCGTCCCAGCTTATCCCATTGTTCCAGCATGTCCGTAGTCATATCGTATAAATCACAGATAAAAGCCTCCCGTGAAAAGCAGTCCTTTAATACGCCTTGTCTGAATAGAATCTCCTCCTTGGTATTCAAAGGGCGCATCATAACCTTCCTCATAGTCTCTGCAAGAAAAGGGTCCTCATGCTGGATATAAGCCACCTTGCCGTTTTTTTGCACCACATCCCTGGAGGCAGCCGAAAACAATGCCTTCAGACCTAAATCCTGAATGATACTTTTGGTATCATAATAGCTTTCTATATTCATCCATTCTTTCTGGGAATAGAGCAGGTAAACCTTCATACGAAATCTCCATTCTGTTTTTTGCGCAAGCGCTCTTTCATTTGTTCATAGGTCAACTGATATTTTTCTACCTGACGGACGGCATAAGCAGCCGGCTCCGCCTCGCTTCTGATAATCTTAAAATTCTGCATCATCCGCTCGTCCAGCATGGCTTTAAGGCTGACCACCTGAGGATGTCCCTGGGAAAGCTCCCTTAAATGTGTCACATAAATTCCCTGCCCGTTCTGGGCTATAAAATGCTCCAGCACCTTTTTCCCCATGATACAGGCGTCATAATTGGCGGCTGTGGTAAATAATTCATTGATTACAATAAAGGCATGGGTATGCTTTTCGTTCATCATGGGCTTTAACCGCATTAATTCCTCCTTCAGCTTACCACGGCCGGTTTCGATGCTCTCCTCCACGGAAAAATGTGTCAGAATACCACCAAAGTAGGGTACATTAGCGGAAAGCGCCGGCACATCCAGTCCCATTTTAGTAAAGTAGACCAGCTGTCCCAGACTTCGGGCAAAAGTGGTCTTGCCTCCCTGATTGGGCCCTGTCAGCACAAAGAAGCGCTCCCCTTTATGGTAAACCATATCATTGCTTACCACCTCCTTCCCTTCGGAGAGATTGACGCAGGCAAGGGCCAAATCATATAAACCCGAAGCGCACATTTCCTTCTCGTCAGATACGGAAGGAGCCGTAAAGGTAAAGCCATTGCTCTGCATGTTGCACTGGAAATGATAAAAGGAAAGATAAAACTGAACTTCCGAGCGAAACTGCAGCAGCTTATCCTGGGCATAATGCGCATAGGTCTTATAAAAGGCCTTTGCCTCCTTAAAAAAGGCGGCATGCTTTTTACAAAAAATATGAAGTATCTCCTCTTCCAGCGCAGTTAAATCGGCAGACGCCATAAAGGGACTTTTCAAAGGCTTTGGCGGTTCGGAAAAGCAGTCGCATAAAAATGTATCATACGCTCCGGGGGCCTGGCTCTCCGCCACGATAAGGCGCTCCTTATCATAGGTCAGCGTCACTCGAAAGCCTAAAAGCTCCTGCCGCAGACGGGACATACTCCTTTGCATATTCAGATAGGCCTCTGATTCCAGATAGTTTCTCAGATACTCCCTCAAGGACTGCATTCCCCGGGATGTAAGGGAAACCGGCCTTAAAGCGGCATACAGCTCCTCCAGCGCATCGCAGTAAAAGCCCGTCTCCCGAATATGCCAGGCAAGTTTTTGAAGATGAGAATCCACTTCCTCCTTCTGCGCCGCCGCTTCCTGACGTTTTCCCATATTTGAGACGAAACGGACGAGAAGCGCATAAACCTCCTCCCGCCGAATGTCTGCGTAGACTTCTCTGCGGTAATCCTCACACTCCCGGTTCTCCGGAAAATAATAATAAAATTGACTGACCTTTTCCTTCCAGTCCATCGCAATCCGCTCAATTACCTGATTCAAATTTAAATCCGTATAGAACGCTGACCTTGGCATCTCTCTATGAGAGCTTGGCTTTAAGTCCAGAATACTTGTAAATTCCATTGCGGCCTCCTGTGAATCATAGGATTATTATTTTATGGATGATTGTGATTTATTATATGGAATATTATACTTTGGGACTTGTTTAAAAGCAATAGAAAACAATCTGGTGGAACATATGGACGGAGCCTTTTATGTAATGTTAACAGGGAGCGGGGGTCAATCCCCGCTCTCTCCCCCGGGGCCGTCCTTGCGGGGCACCTCGTCGGGAATCATATCCTGAGGCAAATCCACATTGGGAATGTTGCCATCGTCATACAGATTCGCAGGCTGCTGATTGCCCGGCGTGACTGTAATCTTGCTTTTATCCATTTTGACACCTCCCTTTTTCTTTCGTACATAGGATGCGCCAAAAAACAGGGAAATATTCAAAGGGAACGGTTCTAAAATCATTTCAAAATCATATTTTTAGGTAAGAAAAGAAAACGGACGTGGTACGAAAAACTATGGATAGACGGACGGAACTGATACAGCAAATCCGGTCGCAGGGTCATCAGAACCGATATGATATGGTGAGTCGGGAGCAATTATTATATGGCAAATCCTATGGCAGGGACGCCGCATTTCCCCCAGCCTCCCAGGAGAAAGAATCGGAAGAAACACAACCTGTCTCCACCTTCAAAATCAGACTTCTCTTCGCCCTCACATTACTGATGCTGATGATTATGATGGATACCACAAACAAAAGTATCGGAAACCTCAGTATTAAAAAGATTTCCGATATCCTTGCGGTTGATTATGAGGCTCAGATAGAAACGCAGCTTAGCGATTTGCTAGCTCAGTGGTAATCTCCTCCCAGGTTACATCCTTTTCGGCCATTAGCACCATCATATGATACAGGAAATCGCTGATTTCATATTTCACCTCATTGGCATTGGGATTTTTCGCCGCAATAACAATCTCCGTAGCCTCTTCCCCCAGCTTTTTAAGGATTTTATCAATTCCCTTATCGAAGAGATAATTGGTATAAGACCCCTCCTTAGGATGCAGTTTACGATCCTTAATGACGTCAAATACCTCCTCAAATACCTGCAGGGGATTTGCGCTCTCCTCATAATCCTTCTTCACGATTCCGTTGAAGAAACAGCTCTTCGCTCCTGTATGACAGGCAGCGCCCACCTGGGAAACCTTTGCCAGAATGGTATCCCTATCGCAGTCGCAGGTAAGGCTTTTTACATATTGAAAATGTCCGCTGGTAGCGCCCTTTAGCCACAATTGTTTTCTGCTTCTGCTATAATAGGTCATCTTACCGCTGCGGAGGGTCTGTTCATAGGCCTCCTCATTCATATAGGCCACCATCAGAACCTCCAGCGTGCGGTAGTCCTGTACCACCACCGGCACCATACCGTCACTGTTTTTCTTAAAGTCGGACCAATGATAAGCGGCCTTCAGGGTTTCCACAGGAATATGATTTTCCATACAAAGCTCCTTTAAAGATAAAATTTCCCTTACATTATCATTGATGATATTTCCACTGATTCCACATACGCCGTCAACGGAGAAAATATCTAACAGGTTATTCAGCGCCGCCTGATTGATTGCAACGATAAAAGGCAAGTCCGTCAAGGAGGCAGCCTCCCTGAGCTTATGGGGATTGGTCAGCAGTAATGCGGAAACATACTTTTCTGCCAATTCCCTGTGAACCTTTATCACGGCTGTATCGGAATAGGACGCCAAAAGCTTCTCCCGTCCGAATTTCAGCGAAACCTCTTCCGTAATGGCGATATTACTCTCCTTTTCATAGTCCAGAATCGCTTTCTTGCATCCGGCATAAAGCAGCTTCTTAACATCCTCCATGCGCTTGATATTTCCGGCGCCAATGACATCCATCTCTGCTACGGAGCATATCTCCTTAATGATATCCAATGCCCGCTCATGCTCGGCGTCCCCTTCGGACATATCAAAAACAATCAGCTCATCCGCATTGTTCTCGCTGTAAATACCTGCCAGCTTCACAGGATTATCCTCAACCACCGTTGTATCATTCAGATTGCGAACTGCCTGTTCACGATATAAATAAATACAGGGAATAAATTTCTTTATCATCCTAAACTCCATTCTTAGGGCAGAATGAATGCCCCGTCATTTTCTCTCGTATTAAATAAAACCTGTTTATCCCAGACTTCCCTTGGTGCTAAGTACATCCGTAATTCTCTCATCCCTGCCTACCGCCATATCCAACGCCTTCGCAAAAGCCTTGAACATGGCCTCTATCATATGATGGCTATTGCTGCCCGAAAGCATCTTGATATGTAAATTCATGCCGGCGCTGTAAGAGAGGGCATAAAAGAATTCTTTTACCAGCTCCGTATCAAGATAACCTACCCGGGGCGTTGTGAACTCACAGGAAAAGCTCAGATAGGGCCTTCCGCAAAGGTCTACGGCACACAGAGCCAAGGCGTCATCCATGGGCAGGATAAAATAACCGTAGCGGCGAATGCCCTTCTTGTCCCCTACTGCCTGAGAAATAGCCTGTCCCAGCACAATCCCCGTGTCCTCCACGCTGTGATGTCCGTCCACCTGCAAATCTCCCTGCACCCTGCAATCCAAATCGAAGAAGCCATGCTTGGCAAACCCGGCCAGCATATGGTCAAAAAAACCTATTCCTGTATCAATTTCGGCCTTTCCGGTTCCGTCCAAATCCAGTGTGATGGAAATATCGGTTTCTTTTGTCGTTCGGGTAACACAGACTTTTCTATTCATATTTTCCCTCATTTCTGCGCCATCTTTCACTCTTTCTTACACCTCCATGTCCGCTTCAGCAGGCACTACTTCCTTTTCAAATCTAACCTTAATACTATTTGCGTGCGCCGTCAAGCCCTCGCTTTCTGCAAACCTTTCAACCTCTCTGTGAACCTTTCTCAGGGCCTCCTGGGAATAAGAGATAATACTGGTCTTTTTTATAAAATCATCCACGTTTACCGGTGAGAAGAATTTAGCCGTACCATTGGTGGGTAAAATGTGATTCGGCCCCGCAAAGTAATCCCCTAAAGGCTCGGAGGCATACTCGCCAAGGAAAATAGCTCCGGCGTTTTTGATACGGGTCATGGTATCAAAGGGATTTTTCGTAAGAATTTCCAGATGCTCGGAAGCAATCTCATTTACGGCGTCAATGGCGTCCGGCATGTTTTCCGCAAGCAGAATATAACCGTAATTATCCAGAGACTTCTGAATAATCTCCTTCCGCTCCAGGTCTGCCGTAAAAGCCTCCACCTCTTTGGATACCTGCTCCGCCAGCTCCTTGGAGGTAGTTATCAAAATGGCGCTTGCCAGCTCGTCATGTTCCGCCTGAGACAATAAATCGGCCGCCACATAGCGGGGATTGGCAGTCTCGTCCGCCAGAACCAGAATCTCACTGGGACCTGCGACGGAATCAATACTTACATAGCCGTATACCGCTTTCTTTGCCAGCGCCACAAAGATATTGCCCGGCCCCGTAATCTTATCCACTCTGGGAACGGATTCCGTACCGTAAGCCATAGCGGCAATAGCCTGTGCGCCCCCCACCTTATAGACTGTGTCCACGCCGGCGATATCCGCGGCCACTAAAGTGCCGGGATTCACCTTCCCGTCGGCTCCCGGAGGCGTCGTCATGATAATTTCTTCCACCCCCGCCACCCGGGCCGGCACCACATTCATCAGGACGCTGGAGGGATAGGCGGCCTTTCCTCCGGGCACATATACGCCCACCCTCCCTATAGGTGTAAGCTTCATTCCCAGAATCGTGCCGTCAGGCTTTGCGTCAAACCAGCTGTTTCTAAGCTGTTTTACATGGAAAGCCCGCACATTTTCCGCAGATTTCCTGATGACATCAACCAGGGCGGGCTCCAGCTTCTCATAAGCCTCCTCTATCTCCTCTCTGGTCACCCGGATGTTTTCTGCCGTCAGAGCAAATTTATCAAATTTTTCTGTATATTCAAAGACGGCTTTATCCTTATCTGTTTTTACGCGATTTAAAATCTCGTCTACCACTGCCTCATATTGACTGTAATTATTAGGACTGCGTTTTAACAAATCGTTTAAAATGGTATTTTTGCTTTCCTGAGTCAGCTTAATTGTTCTCATATCCCTATTCCTTTCTTTGTTTATGCCAAGGAAGCGCTTTCATCAGCCCTTCCCTAATCTATCTTATTATTCAGCAGCTTCCTTATCTTAAGCACAAGCTCCTTTATCCGGGCCTGCTCCATCTGCATGCTCACCGGATTGACAATCATTCGGGCCGACAAGGGACAAACCTCCTCCAGAACCTCCAGACCGTTTTCCTTTAAGGTAGAACCGGTCTCCACGATATCCACAATCACATCGGAAAGCTCCACCAAAGGGCCCAGCTCCACAGAACCGTTCAGCTTAATAATATCCACGGTCTGATGCTTTTTGTTATAAAAATAATCCTTTGCAATTCCGGGGTATTTGCTCGCCACGCGAATACGCTCATGATGCTGCAAAAGCTCCCTGGCAGATGCTGGCCCGCAGACACACATACGGCATTTACCGAAGCCTAAATCCAGCACCTCGTATACATTGCGGTTTTCCTCCAAAATAGTATCCTTTCCCACCACGCCGATGTCGGCGGCGCCCAGCTCCACATAAGTGGGCACATCCGGGCCCTTGGCCAGAAAGAAGCGCAGCTTCCTCTCCTCATTTACAAAAATCAGCTTCCTGGAGCTCTTGTCTTTCATCTCCTCGCAGGTAACGCCTATCTGCTCCAGCAGCTCCAGCGTTTTATTGGCCAGCCTTCCCTTGCCCAGCGCAAAGGTCAGATACCGCCCCTGGGAATCATGCAAATCAGCATTCTGTAATACCCTGTAATTGATTTCGTCCATCTCAAAATACCATACCTTTCACCATCTTATCCGTGCAAAAGCTCCACGGCAATCCCCTTTGCGCGAAGATGCTTTGCCTCCCTGAGCTTTTCGGCAAAGTCCTCCCTGTCGCCTTCCCGATAATAAAGCTTTTGCTTCTGATAAGGCAGCTGCGGCTCAACCTTCTGCCTGGAAAGAGCCTCCAGCAAATCATCCACCACAATAGCAAAGCCAATCGCGGGAGCCGCCTTTCCAAAGCGGCCAAGCAGCGTGTCATAACGTCCGCCGGTAACCACAGCGTTTCCCACCCCATAGGTGTAGGCCTTGAAAATAACGCCGGTATAATAATTATATTTACTGAGCATTCCCAAATCAAAGGAAATATGCTCCTCCACACCGTAAAGCTTCAACACCTCATATAACTTCTCAAGACGCCGCACGGCTGCCAGGGAACGCTCATTTTTTACCAATGCCCTGGCCTCGTCCAGAGAAGCCATATTTCCAAACATATCCGCAACCTTCAACAGAATGGTGCGATAAGGCTCCCCGACGCCCCGCTCCTGAATCAACTCCTGGGCTGCAAAATAATTTTTGCCCGAGATACAGGCCCTCAAGTCAAGCTCTGTCTCCTCGTCCAGGCCGGCCTCCTCACAGAGCCCCTTGAAATACTCCACCTGGCCAATGGATACCTGAAAGCGGGTCAGACCGCTTCTTTTCAAGGCCTCCACTACAAGACTTATCATTTCTCCGTCCGCTTCCACGGAGGGTGCGTTAATCAATTCCACTCCCATTTGCGTCACTTCCTTAAGCTTCCCCTGGAGATTGGAGGTATTGATAAAGGTATTGCCATTGTAACTGAAACGTATCGGCTCCTTTTCCTCGCAAAAATATTTCGCGGCGCAGCGGGCGATAGAGGGTGTAAAATCGGGCCGCAAAACCAGCGTATTTCCCTCCTTGTCAAAAAATTTATATAATTCCTTACTGGGGGTCGTACCGATTTCCCTTGAGAAAATATCAAAAAACTCAAAGGTCGGCGTCTGTATATCCTCATAGCCATAGCCGGAAATCAAATCATGCAATTGACGCTCCACCATTAATTTCTTTCGGTATTCCTTTCCGTAGATATCCCTGACTCCCTCCGGAGTATGTAATAAACGCTTACTCATGCTTCTCCTCGTTTCTTATAGCATTCCTATTGACTTCTGATACCTTATAATGCTTTAGTGTGCTAATGTGCTACCATATTAGCATGTTAAAATATATCTGTCAAGGAAATTCTCCCTCTCTGTCCTCCAAATCTATTTTCAGAGTCTCCAGATAAGGAACCAGAATGCCGTGCTTTTTAGGAAGGACATAGGCGGGATTCAGCTCCTCGTAGCGAAAGCTTTTCCGGCCCCCCTCCCTGGCTCTGTCCCAGAAGAACTTCAGCATCTCATAGGGCAGATAATACAACACATCCTTATGGGTGTAATAAATCAGAAAGAAAGCAACCCCGCCCTGTTTTTCAAACCGCTCCATAAACAGGACCTGATGCTCATGGATATTCTGCAGGGAAAAGGTATCCGCCGCGCATTCCTTGGCGTCAAAGCACACCGGTATTCCCTGTACTGCTCCGATATAATCCACCGTGCTCTTCTGGTCGAAATAGGCCAGCGTAATCTGATGGCTGGCCTTGTCCAGCTTAATCGGCGTAATCGGAGTAGGCACCTTCTGGATTAGCGCCAAGCCGCTTTCCGCATATTTTTCATTTGTTCTGTTAATCATGTCCTCCAGGGTAGAACCCCGAAGACCTCTGGAATTCCAGGTCGCCATGGAAATAAACCTCTTTTATGTTCTTAAATTCCCCGGGATAAGGAGCCCTGATTTCATGACCTCTCAAATCCGGCAACAGCTCGGATTCTGAGGGAAATATCACCCGACAGGCATGAAGAAGCTGATGCTTTAGGCCAAACTGCTCTCTTGCCCGACGATTGACGCGGGCATCCCCGTATTTAAAATCACCCAATACAGGATGACCGATATCCGCCAAATGCGCCCTGATTTGATGGGGCTTTCCGGTAATCAGCTCCACCTCCAGCAAAGTAAAGCCCTCGCTTACCGCCAGGGGCTTATAAGCGGTGCAAATATAATCCGAATGTTTTTTTTCATCTGACAAAGCCTGTATTATCACTTTATTTGTACTGTGATTCTTAGTAAGATACCCCTCTATGCGCCTGCTTTCTCTTATCTCGCCCACACATATCGTATGATAATATTTATGAAGGCTTCTGTCCTGGAGCATCTGACTAAACGCCCGGCTTCCCGCAAGGGACTTTCCGCAGAGTACAATACCGCTGGTGTTGCAATCCAGACGATTGCACACAGAAGGGTGAAAAACAGACAGCTCCTGTGCCGTAATTTGTCCGCTATGTAAAAGCCAGCCTGTCAGCCATTCATTCAGGCTGACATCCGAAGCCGCCGCCTTCTGGCTCAGAATACCCGCCGGCTTATTGACAATCAGGGTATCTTTGTCCTCATATAATATCTCAATCCCTCTCAGGGTATGATAAGCCTTCTGATACTGCGCGACATCCCTTAAGGCCTCTTCTAAGCCCCCTGAAAATTTCTCAAAGGTCTCCTCAGAAAAAAAGCATTGCACCTCATCCCCCGGCTTCAGGATTTCTTTCCCCTCCGCCTTTTTGCCGTTTAATGTAATATTCTTTTTGCGAAGCATTTTATATAGAAAGCCGCTGCCCGCCCGGGGCAGAGATTTATGCAGCATTTTATCCAGCCGCTGCCCCGCCTGATTACTGCCAATCTTAATCGTCTGCATAGATAGCCTCTTTTTATAGGGATACGCTTTTCAGGGTATTGATAATTCCCGGGGTGTTTGTCTCATCACCCGATAACGCCTTTAGCTGCTCCAGCCTCTCGGTATATTTAGGAAGGTTCGTAAAAATCTTAACCGTCACATCCCTGAAGGAATCCGCCTTTAATCTGCTGTCAATATGTTTGTAAAAGCCCGGTGCGTCAAAGCCCGGTGCGTCGGAAAAACCGCATAGGGTATTTCCCTTGACCGCCAGATGCTTTACCTCATAATTCTTCTCATAGGCCGTAAAGACCATATCATAAAGGACCTGAAGCCCTTGAGAATGTTCCTCAATGATATCGGCCTGCTCTTTACTGCATCCCCTGTATCGAAAATAAATCACGGTTTCCACCAGACTCTTGCTGGCGGGCAGACAGCCCAGGATAGCTACCACCGTCAGCAGATTGGTTCGCTCTCCGGTAGCTGCAAAACCCGCGACGAACAAGGAGGCAGAGATTCCGAAATAAAGGACTGTCCGCAACAATTCATAAATCTTCTGGGTTTTTAAATAATCTTTCTTTCCCTTGTACTTTTCGTTGGAAAACATTCGTAACAGCTGCATGTTATTTTTGCTCCTTTATCCGTTCTACAACCTTAAGCGCTTTTGTCCCCTGCAGGAGAAGCCCATGAGGCGCTGCCTTGGCCAGCACGCCAAAGGCCCGAATCGGAATACTGCACACGGACATGGCTTTTTTGTGATAGGAATCAAACAAGGCTTTTGCAACCACCTTCTTTGCCGTCACCATCGTGTATTTTTTGATGGCAAGCGTGGAGCCGGTCTTTTCCGCGATATCAAAAAAAGGCGTATCTACCGGCCCGGGACATACGGCGGTCACATAAATCTTCAGATTCCGAAGCTCCTCTCTGAGGGCTCTGGAAAAGCTCAATACATAGGACTTCGTCGCCGCGTAAACCGCGAAATCCACCTGGGGCAGAAAAGCGGCGCTGGAGGCCATTTGAATGATTCGGCTGTTCTCTCCCATATAGGGAAGCAGACGATGGGTCAGGGAGGTCAGAGCCTCACAATTCAGCCGTATCATGCCGAGCATTTCACTTCTGTCCTGAGCGGCGAAACGTCCCATCAGACCATAGCCCGCGCAGTTAATCAGCATACAGATTTTCCCATGCCTCTCCCTTACATTCTCCTCCAGCCAGTCCAGCCTATCCTCCCTTGTCATATCCATGTCAAAAATTCTTACTCTGTGCTTTAGCTGCCCTGCAAGCTCCTGTAGCTTTTCTTTTCTTCTGGCAACCAGCCAGAATTCCTCTATATTCGTAAAAGAATCATCCATTTGCAGCGCAAATTCTCTGCCGATGCCGGAGGACGCCCCGGTAATCATAATAATCTTCATTTTGATACCCCACGCGTGCTTCACGCACTCCAATCAATATAATAATCGGCCAGTCTTTTCTTTTCCTCCCGGGAATCGGCGGAATAAACGTCCTCCACGGCGCAGACCGTCATTCCCGCATTTTTGCCTGCCAGTATCCCCGGTATAATGTCCTCAAACACCAGACATTTTTCGGGGGGAACCCCCAGCTGCCTTGCTACAGCCAGATAAATATCCGGGGCCGGCTTTCCCTTCCCTACGTCACAGCTGGTCATAATACAGGAAAAATAATCATGCAGACCATGTACGTCAACGATATTCTCCACTAACTCACGGGAATTGCTGGTGGCAATCCCCAGCTGAATATGCCGCTTTCTGCAGTCCTTCAAAAATTCCTTCACACCGGGCTTTAAGGGCACTTCCCTGGTGTACTTGTCCCAGGCCATCCGGTTCCAGTCCTCCTTCATCTTCTCCAGAGAATCCGGTATCCCAAAATGCTCCTTAAAATAAACCGCCGTCTCATGAAAGCTCATTCCCTCAATGCAGGACTGCAAACCCTCCGGCAAAGGGATACCGAAGCGTCCCAGATAGTCAATATCAATCTGTTTCCAAAGCCACATGGAGTCTACCAGAGAACCGTCCAAATCAAAGATAACGGCCTCCTTACCGACCAGCATTTGTTGTTTCCGTTCATCCATATCATTTACTCTCTTTTTTGATTTTATTCCGTCAAGCTCCTGGGCCGTAAGCTCGCGCCAGCTTCCCGGCGTCAGCTCCTCGTCCAGCCTTAAGCTGCCGAAGGCAATCCGCCTTAAGGACAGCACTCGGTTGTCAACTGCCTGCAGCATACGCTTCACCTGATGGAATTTCCCCTCTTGCAGGGTTAATTCAATTTCGTCCGGCCCGCAGATTTTTACTTTGGCAGGGAGCGTCGGCCTCTTTTCTCCGATATCAACTCCCTGTTCCAATCTGGCCGCCTGGGCGTTCTCCAGCGCCCGTTCCAGCTTTACCTGATAAATCTTGTCTACATGCCTTCCGGGAGATAACAGACGATGGGCAAGCGCTCCGTCATTGGTCAAAAGTAAAAGTCCCTCCGTATCCTTATCCAGCCGTCCCACCGGGAAAATACCCTTTCGTTTCTCCGGCGGCAAAAGCTCTACCACCGTTTTGCAGCCGGAATCCTCTGTGGCGGATACCACACCGGCGGGCTTATTCAGCATATAATAAAAAAAAGGCTGATAGACAAGGCTTTGTCCCTGGCAGACAATGACGTCCTTTTGCTCGTCAATCTGTTGTCCGGGCTTTTCGGCCGTTTTGCCGTTCACAAGAACCACTCCCTTTTGAATCAGCTCCTTTACCTGACTGCGGCTGCCTTGATTCATTTCGCATAAAAATCTGTCCAGTCTCATAAATCCCCTTATCCTGCATCCGGCCTTGACCGGTATGCTTTCTGACATCTTAACATGTTTTCCGAAACCCGCACATATAAATAAACAGATAAGCCTTATGCCACAAAAGTCTGTGCTGTTACAGCGGCAGAATGAGAGGAAACATGAAAAGAACCCTATGCTTCACCTCCCTTTTTATATTGCTCATTGCCTGTATTCTGACCCATTCCTCGCTCAGTCTGTATTATGCCCTGAATGGTCTGGAGCTCTGGTATCGCAAAATGATACCTGCGCTGCTTCCCTTTATGATTCTGTCGGGCATTATGATACGCATGCATCTCACCGAGCAATTCTCAAGGCTGCTCTATCCTGTGCTGGGCAGGCTTTACCGTATTTCCAGAAACGGCTGCTATGCTTTGTTTATGGGCTTTTTTTGCGGCTTTCCCATGGGGGCCAAGACTATTCAGGAGCTGTATACCCGAAAAAGACTGAGTTTCAGAGAGGCATGCTTCCTTTTAAGCTTCTGTAATAATATCGGGCCTGTCTACTTTTGCAGCTTTGTACTGCCCCTGCTTGGCAGAAAGCTGATATTTCCGTACCTGCTCGGTATGTACGGCATTCCGCTCCTCTACGGACTGACACTCCGCTACACCTGCTTCAGGGATATAAGCGAGGCAGACCGCGTCGGCTCCAAAGCCTCCTGCCCGGAGACGACAGACGATAAAATGAAGCTGCTGGACGCTGTGGACTCGGCTGTTCACTCCTCCGTACAGAGCATGCTGATTCTGGGCGGCTATATGATTTTGTTTAATCTTCTGAATATACTGCCTCATCTTTTCCTGGGTAAGCCCGCCATATTTATCGCCCCTCTCCTGGAAATCACCGGAGGCTTAAGTATTCTGAAGCACCGACTGCCACTGTATAGCCTGCTTCTTTTGTCCTTTGGGGGATTTTCCTGTATCGCCCAGACCTATAGCTGTCTGAAGGGCAGCGAGCTTTGCGATTATCTCAATCCATATGTGCTGCACAAGCTGTTATTATGTCTGTTTACCCTTCTGTATTATCTCCTTTGGGGCGTTTTGTCTCCCGAAAGCTTTTTGAGATAGAGCTGAGATAGAAGCCTTACTGGTACACTATCTCTTTCTGTGCCGCTTTCTGTGACTTCTGCTTCTCAAAGCCTGATAGAGCAGTACCGTGGCAAACAGGAAAATCACCAGAAACAGACAAAGCTCCAAAAAGCTCCAGAAGCTAATCTGGCCGTCGGTTTCCTCTGGCTTGGAAGCCATTACCGGACGAAAGGTCTTTATATTTTCCGCAGACGGCTCTGCATCCTTTGACATTTCTAACGGCTCTTCTAGCGGTTCTTCCTCCTCCCGGACTTCCCGGGAAGCATCCTCCGAAGCCTGCTTTGGCATCCCAAATATCTGGGGAAAGTTTATCATATTACTCTCCGTATAGGCGTCAAATAACTGATAGGCTCTGAGCGTCACATCCGGCCGCATTCCCTCCGGCACCTCCAGCTCCAGCAGAAAAGTATCCTTGTAAGCTCCCGTCAACGCATTGCTCTCCGGCCAGGGCTGCAGCGGACTGTAGGTATTTCCTCCATCCAGGCTGTAGCTGTAATAAATCAGAGGCGAATCATAATCGGCGGCCGTGACGTTCAGAGTCAATACGCCTTCCTCCGGCGCTACCTTTGCAATCTCAATCAGACAAACATCCGGGGGCGTTTCATCCTTAAGCGCCGCTTGTACCAATACATTCTCCGCCACATCGGGAAGCTCCCTGCTTTGGCTGTAATCCACTCCCAATGCCTGGCTTTTCAAGCCAAAATACTGTGCCACAGCAAGGGCGTCCGCCCGGCCAAAGGCCTTTAATTTTTCCTCGTCGCTACAGTACTGCGCATCCCGGCTTTCATCCACATGGCAATGCTCAATAATAACGGCCGGTATCTTTCTTGCCACGCTTTCCCTGATAATTCCGTAATAATCTTCCTTATCGTCAATGCGAGTCTTGATACCCCTGGAAAACAGTCCCATATCCTGCATCAGCAGCTGATGGACATAACCGAACTGATAGCCGTATGCATGATAGGGAGTTTGGCAGGATATCCACACCTCGCTCCCAAAAAGTACATGCTCCACGGAGGCATTATAATGAATACTGAACAGAAAATCAGCGCCTACGCCCTGGGCAAATTCGGCCCTCTCCTTCAGTGACATATCGATATCCTCTGTATGAGTCATATAAACTTCCACATTATCGTAGGCAAGCAGCTCCTCATACATGGCCAGCGCGGTAGTCATTGTCATGGCCTTTTCCTGAAAACCGTTTTCGGTGGTGCCCTGATTTTCACCCCCATGTCCGGGGTCAATCACTATTACCACCGGCGTGTCCGTCTGCTGCAGACAGGGGGCGGCAAAAGCGCTCAGAGAATGACAGGCCATGAAACAGGCTGTTACGGACAAGCAAAATGACAGCAGACTGCAAAAGACTGCTGTCATCCTCCCTTTTATGTGATTGTTATTTTTTTTTCGTGTTTTTACCTGTTTTTTTACCATATACCTTAATCCTGATTAGTCAAATGCCCCGCCGCAAATGCGGGACCTTCGTATTCCGTCTATGAAATGATATCCAGATTCTCGCTTTCCTTAGACAGTTCCTCCTTTACCAGCGCATCCTCGTCCTCGGAGGGATGGAGTTCGCTGCGATTGGACTGAATGATATCTCTATACTGATTCAGGGAACCGATTAAACCGTCATAATTTGATACGGCCGACTGGGCGGCGGAGCTGATAATATTTTCCAAATGCGCCAGAATATCGTCCATATACTGCATTGCCGCAGTCCGCACATTATTGGCCTCTATGGTAGCGTTATCCAGAATATCCTGCGCCTGCTTCGCGGCCATGGTGACCACCTCATTCGCCTGGGCATAGGCCTGCTGCATAATCTCATGCTCGTTAATCAACTCGTTGGTATGTACCGTTGCCTCATCAATCAGAGCCTGCGCCTTCGCCTGAGCATCCGCCAGAATAGCCTCCTTATTACTGATAATCTTCTGGTATCTCTTTATCTCATCAGGAGTTTTCATACGCAGTTCCCGCAGAAGGTCATCCATCGTATCTTTATTCACGATAATATCCGTATTGGACATAAACTTGGGTTTACATCCTTCGATATATTCCTCTATCTCGTCAATTAACTGCTCAATTCTGCTGCTCATACTGCCTCTCCTTATATATTACAACAAGTGTCGCAATTGATATTTATCATAAATCAGTTTTGCCACAAATTCCGGCACGCATTGGCTGATATCACCGCCAAAGCTGGCGATTTCCTTCACGCCGGAGGAGCTTAAATACGCATACTCCAGGCTGGTAGCCAAAAATACGGTATCCAGCTTCTCATCGGAAAGCTTTCTGTTGGTCTGGGCAATCTGCAGTTCATACTCAAAATCCGTAATAGCCCGCAATCCTCTTACGGACACATGAATATCGTTTTTGGCCGCATAATTAATGAGCAGGCCGCTGAAGCTGTCTACCCGCACATTCGGAATACCCTCTGTAGCTTTTATTAATATCTTAACACGTTCCTCCACAGAAAACAATGGTGTCTTTTCTTTATTGTTCAGGACGCTCACAATCAGTTCATCAAACATTTCAGCGGCGCGCTGAATCACATCCAGATGTCCGAAAGTGACGGGATCGAAGCTCCCGGGATAAACTGCTCTTTTCAAACCGATACCTCCCTGCGTAAAAATATGTGCTTGTTTGTCTTATATCTCTTTTCCTTTACCGTCACAAAACCCAGCTCCTCCACATAGGAAAAATCCGTATCCAGAGAGGCCTCTGTAATAATCAGCGTATCCTCCGTCACATAGGGCATCCCGGCCAGACATTGTAACACCTGCTTCTCATACCCTTTTCCATAGGGAGGATCCATAAAAATAATATCTGCGCTGCTCTCCCGGACAGAAGAAAGCCCTGCCAGCACATCCTGTCTGATTACTACCGCCTGCCCTGCAAGTCTGGTAAACGCCAGATTTTCCGTGATACAGGCAATGGCCTTAGGCGCATTGTCAATAAAATATGCTTTTTTTGCTCCCCGGCTGACGGCCTCGATGCCAATGCCTCCGCTGCCGCTGAATAAATCCAGAAAGATAGCTCCCGGAAGTTCCCTCTGCAGCATATTAAACAAGGTTTCCTTGATTCGGTCTGTGGTAGGTCTTGTGTCAATGCCCTCGGGAGCCTTTAACGGAAGACTCCTTGCCGTACCTGCGATAACTCTCATAAATCCTGACCATGCCTTTCTGCAACCCGGCAGCATGCTGCGGTTATACCCTGATTTTCGTACCCTTGCTGTCTCTCTTTCCCAATTTCAGATGATTTAGCTCTATCCTTTTGTCGTGGTAGTCAATGGTTGTTTCCCTCCCCACACCGATATAGTATACGGCTTCTACGCCGTCTCCCGAAGCCAGCTTCATGCCCCGGACGCCGATAGCCGCTTTTTTCTTCTCGGGAATTTCCTCAATGGAAAAACGCAGGAAGAATCCGTTTCCGGTCTGTAACACGATATCCCGCTGTTCCCGCAGGGCAGCGACGCTTACGACGGCATCCCCCTCTCCCAGCTTGGTAGCCGCCACGGTGCGCTTGCTGACGTCAAACTCGCCTCCGTCCACAACCTTCACCATAGCCTGTTTGGTGGCGAACAATACCGGGCACAGGTTCAAATCCGTCTGAGAGGCAATATAGACGATTGTTTCTTCCTTAGAGCTGTAATTGCTTACATTGTCGATGGGTACTCCCTTATCCCTGAATTTTCCCATGGGCAAATCCATCACCTTTACCGTATGCATTTGTCCCTTATCGGTAAAAATACATATCTTTCCCAGATTCTTACAGACAAATACATATTTATTCTCTGCGTCCGCAGCTTCCCTGTTGCGCTCATAGGCAGCCAAATCGATGGTCTTTGCATAGCCGAAGCGGTCCATGAGAAATACCACGTCCATTGCCTCGATTTCCTTTTCCTTATAAACTGCCTCCTGACCGTTCTCAATCACGGTACGGCGTTTTTTACTATAATGCTTCTTAAATTCATCCAGCTCGTTTATAATGACCTGGGCCATAGATTCCCGCTTTTCCAGAATATCCTCATAGCGGTAAATATTTGCCATCGTTTCCTCGTGCTCATTTATCAGCGCCTCAATCTCCAGGCCAATCAGCTTATAAAGACGCATCTCCAGAATGGCATTGGCCTGTTTCTCCGTAAACCGAAGCTGCGCCGCCATAATCCCCGATTCCCTGGAGCGGAACTTAATTCCCTCAATCTTTCCCTCCACGAGACAGGCTTTCGCCATAGCCCTGTCCTTGGAGCCCCGCAGAATTTCGATAATCAAATCTATGACATTACATGCCTTAATCAGGCCCTCCTGAATCTCCTTGCGCTCCAGCTCCTTTGCCAGGAGATTCGTATACTTCCGGGAGGCAATCTCGAACTGAAAATCCACGCTTGCCTTGATAATCTGTTTTAAGCTCATGGTCTCCGGGCGGCCGTTGGCAATAGCCAGCATATTCACACCGAAGGTATCCTCCAGACGGGTCTTTTTATAGAGCATATTGACGAAGTTCTCCGGGTCTGCATCCCTGCGAAGCTCAATTACGATTCGAATACCTTCCTTGGAGGACTGGTTGGAAATATCCACAATATCCTGCGTCTTTTTCGTCTCGGACAGAGCCGCCACATCCATAAGGAATTTAGAGATATTTGCTCCAATCATAGTGTAGGGAATCTCCGTAATCACCACATTGGTTTTACCTCCCTTAGCCTTCTCAAATTCCACCTTCCCCCGAAGCTTTATCTTCCCGACGCCGGTCTCATAGATATCGGGAAGCTCATCCTTATTGATTACAATGCCTCCCGTGGGGAAATCCGGCCCCTTGATATAGCGCATCAGCTCCCTGGTGGTAATATTTTCATCCCTTAAATAAGCCTTGCAGGCCTCCACTACCTCAGCCAGATTATGAGGGGGGATGTTTGTCACCATACCCACCGCAATTCCCTCTGAGCCGTTTACCAGAAGATTGGGAATCTTAACGGGCAATACCGCCGGCTCCTTTTCCGTCTCGTCAAAGTTCGGCACAAAATCCACCACATCCTTATCCAGGTCAGCCAGAAACGCCTCCTGGGTAAACTGCTGAAGCCTTGCCTCTGTATAACGCATGGCGGCGGCGCCGTCTCCCTCAATATTTCCGAAATTTCCGTGACCGTCAATCAGGGGCATCCCCTTCTTAAAATCCTGAGTCATAACCACCAGCGCTTCATAGATAGAGCTGTCGCCGTGGGGATGATATTTACCCATGGTATCTCCCACAATACGGGCGCTCTTACGATAGGGTCTGTCATAACGGATTCCCAGTTCATGCATATCATACAGCGTACGCCTCTGCACCGGCTTCAGACCGTCTCTCACGTCCGGCAGCGCCCGGGCTATAATAACGCTCATGGCATAATCAATAAAGGATTTCTGCATTTCCTCGGAATATTCGGTTTTGATGATTCTGTCGTTTCCATTCATAATGTTCTTTGATTCTCCTATGTTCTAATGCCCCGGCCGGACGAAGGTTATATGCGGACAGGCGCAGGGCTTACACATCCAGCTCCGCATCGGTGGCATGTTCATAGATAAAAGCCTTTCTGGGGGGAACCTCCGTCCCCATCAGCATCTCGGTGATCTCGGAGGCCATGCGGGCGTCCTCAATCTCCACCTGCTTCATCAGACGGGTATCCGGGTCCAGGGTCGTCTCCCAAAGCTGTTGTGCATCCATCTCTCCCAATCCCTTATAGCGCTGCAGCGTAAAGGGGCCCTTATGAGACTTTCTGTATTTCTCTAAAGCCTTGTCGTCATACAGGTACTCTTCCTTTCCCTTGGCCGGCATCGCCTTATATAAAGGAGGCATGGCAATATACACATGCCCCTCGAAAATCAGCTCGGGCATAAAACGATAAAACAGAGTCAGCAACAGATTGGAAATATGAGCGCCATCCACATCCGCGTCCGCCATAATCACAATCTTGTCATAACGCAGCCTGGTAATATCGAAATCATTGCCATAGCCCTCGGAAAAGCCGCAGCCAAAGGCATTAATCATGGTCTTTATCTCCGCGTTCGCGAGAATTTTATCAATACTGGCCTTTTCCACATTCAAAATCTTACCCCGAATCGGCAGAATCGCCTGGTACATACGGTTTCTGGCTGTCTTTGCGCTGCCGCCTGCGGAATCGCCCTCCACGATAAATATCTCGCACTTAGAAGGGTCCTTTGACTCGCAGTTGGCCAGCTTTCCGTTGGAATCGAAGGAAAACTTCTGCTTTGTCAGCATATTGGTTCTGGCCTTTTCCTCTGTCTTACGGATTTTTGCCGCCTTTTCCGCACAGCCGATAACATTCTTTAAGGTCTCCAGATTTCTGTCAAAAAAATGCACAATCTCGTCACCGGTTACCTTGCTCACCACTTTGGCAGCATCCTGATTATCAAGCTTCGTCTTAGTCTGCCCCTCAAAGCGCGGGTCGGGGTGCTTGATGGATATCACCGCAGTCATGCCGTTTCGCACATCCGCACCGGTAAAGTTTACATCCTTCTCCTTCAGCACGCCCAGCTCCCTGGCATAATTATTAATCACATTGGTAAACATGGTCTTAAAGCCCGTCAGATGCGTGCCTCCCTCGGAATTATAGATATTATTGCAAAATCCCAACACATTTTCATGGAATTCGTTTACATACTGAAAGGCCACCTCCACGGAAATGCCTTCGCTCTCTCCCGCAAAATAGATGACGTCATGTATGGTTTCCCTGGATTTGTTCATATCCTTTATGAAACCGATAATGCCCTCCGGTTCATGGAAGGTAAGCTTCTCAGGCTCCTCCCTGCGCTTATCCTCATAGAGAATGGTCAGCTTTGGGTTCAGATAAGCGGTTTCATGGAGACGGCTTTTTACCTCATCCTCCCGGAATCTGGTTTTGTCAAATATCGTATCGTCCGGCAGGAAATTAATCACCGTGCCCGTCTCTTTGGTTTTCCCCACGACAGGGAGCAGGCCGTCCGTTAAATCCGTAATGGGATTTCCCCTCTCATACCGGTCCTCATAAATGCAGCCATCCGTTTTTACCCGGACAGTCAGTCTTGCGGACAGCGCATTGACTACCGAGGAACCCACGCCGTGAAGGCCTCCGCTGGTCTTATAAGCCAAATTGTCAAATTTGCCGCCGGCATGCAGCGTGGTGAATACAAGACGCTCCGCGCTGACGCCCTTTTCGTGCATTCCCACCGGAATTCCACGCCCGTTATCCGCCACGGTAGCCGAACCGTCCGCCTCCAGCGTCACGGTAATCGTATCACAAAAGCCCGCCAGATGCTCGTCCACGGAATTGTCCACAATCTCATAAATCAAATGATTCAGCCCCTTGGTGGAAACGCTCCCGATATACATGCCGGGCCTTTTCCGCACGGCCTCAAGCCCTCCAGCACTGTAATACTGGAGGCGTCATAATTACTTGTCTTTGCCATTTTCTCCTTAACTCCTGTCTCTCAAACCAATCCGCCGCTATCCTAAGCGTCCCAAACCGGTTATCCGCAACAAAGAGGCCGCCATAAGCGGCCTCCTACAGCTTCTATTTTATTTTCTTACAGCAGGCGATTGCCAGAGCCCCCGGCCCGATATGACAGGCCACGCTCAGGGAAAGAGGGTCTATATGGATATCATAACCGGGAAACTGCAAAAGCAGCTCCTCCTTTAAGGCTTCGGCTGCGGCAGCATTCTGCGTATGCGCAATCTGCAGCCAGATGCCCTTTTCCTCCGTCATTCCGCCAAAGCGATTGATAATATCGTTTTTAATGGCATTCATCATAATACTCTTGCCCTGAGCGGTAGTTCTGGCCTTGGCGAAAGCATCCAGCTTATCTCCCTGTATCTGAAGAACCGGCTTCAGTTTCAGCATCGTACCGATAGCGGCGGCGGCCGGCGTAATCCTGCCGCCTTTTTTCAGATAATACAGGGTATCCAGCATAATATATATACTGCTGTTGAATTTGTCCTCCTCCAGAAAATCCTTGATTTCCCTTGCGTTCATTCCCCTTGTAATCAAGAGCTTCGCATCCATCGCAGACTGCCTCTGGGTCACGGAAATACGCTGGTTATTCACCACCTGCACCCGTCCGTCATAATCCTGCGCCAGCATCATTGCGCTCTGGCAGGAACCGGACAGACCGCTGCTCATGGGAATATGCACGATTTCATCATACTCCTGCAGCAGCTCGTTCCAAAGCTTCATTACGGATTCCGGCGAAGGCTGACTGGTGCTTATATCCGCGCCGCCCTTCAGCATTTCGTAGAACTGCTCCTGCGTCAAATCTATGTCTTCAAAATATTGCTTCTCATTAATCATAAAGGGCATGGGCAAAACATAAATCCCCAATTCCTTTGCCTGCGCCTGTGTGATACCGCTGTTACTGTCCGTAACTATTGCAATATTCGCCATATTTTCCTCTAACCATACCTTTCTCTTGCAATGCAGATTCTTATGCCGTAAGCGCATTTCTCCCTGATTCTGCCGGAGAAATGCCTGCATATTCCTATTTTACTGTCAGATAGTTCTAAAGTCAACACCATTTCCTTCTGTTCCCGAAAATGATGTAACCTGTTCTCTGAGAAGCCGATGCCTGTCCTCCATAAGCTCCGGGTCCCGGGCCAGAAGCTCTTCCACCGCCTGGGAGGCCTCCTTCAGCACAGCCGCATCCGTATAGATATCCCCCACGCGAAACGCCAGTGCTCCGCTCTGGCGAACCCCGAAAAGCTCTCCCGGCCCCCTCAGCTTCAAATCCTCAGAGGCAATCAAGAAGCCGTCGTTGGATCTGTTGAGTATCGAAAGTCTCTCCATGGTCTCCTTTTTCTCATTGCCGCTCACGAAGATACAATAGCTCTGGTACATTCCTCTGCCCACGCGGCCTCTGAGCTGATGCAGCTGGGCAAGACCAAAACGCTCCGCATTTTCCACCATCATTACTGTGGCATTGGGCACATTGATTCCCACCTCAATCACTGTGGTTGACACCAATACATCAATATTCTTTGCTGCGAAATCCTCCATTATCCTCTTTTTGTCCGAAGGACGCATCTTCCCATGAAGACAGGCCACCTGAATGGCAGGCGGCAGCGCGGCCCTCAGTTTTTCCGCATACTCCGTCACGTTTTCCACATGTTCAAGCTCGCCGGCCTCCACCTGGGGACAGATAACATAGGCCTGTCTCCCCTGACCTGCCTCTTTTGCAATAAATTCATAGGCCTTGGGCCGATAGGAGGTATTTACCACACAGTTTTTGATGGGAAGCCTGTGGGCAGGAAGCTCATCAATCACGGAAATCTGTAAATCGCCATACAAAATAATGGCAAGTGTCCGGGGAATCGGCGTAGCGCTCATAACCAGTACATGGGGGTTCTGTCCTTTCTGAGCCAGCCGCTCTCTCTGACGCACGCCAAAGCGATGCTGCTCATCCGTCACCACCAGCGCCAACGCCTGATAGTTCACCTTTTCCTGAATCATGGCATGGGTGCCGATAACCAGATTCGCCTCCCCGGAAGCAATTCGTTCATAGGCCGCTTTTTTTTCCCGGGCCGTCATAGAGCCCACCAAAAGCGCCGGCCGCAAAGGCAGGCCGTACTCCCTGACATAAGCGCTGATTGTTTCATAATGCTGCAGCGCCAATACCTCCGTAGGCGCCATAAGAGCCCCCTGATAGCCGTTTGCCGCACACATCAGCAGCGCCAATACGGCAACGATTGTCTTACCGGATCCCACGTCTCCCTGTATCAGCCTGTTCATACAGAAACCACTTCCGCAGTCGTCCTTTATCTCCTGCCACACCTTTCGCTGTCCTCCGGTCAGCTTGTAGGGAAGCTTCTCCAAAAAACGCACCGTGTCGGCAGTCTCAAACATAGGATAGCTGTTCTCCAGTTTCGCACACAGCTCCCTGTTCTTTTGAAGTATTAGGAGAAAGAAGAAAAACTCATTGAACACCAGCCTTCTCCGGGCCTGTCCCAGCATTTCCAAATCCGGCGGGAAATGAATATCGTGGTAAGCCTCCTTCTCCGACATCAACCTGTATTTCTCAAGCAAATCCTCCGGGAAATACTCCTCCCGGAACGCATAAGCGTTCAAAACCTGCCTGACAGCCTTCTGAATCGTCAGATTACTCAACCCCTTCGTAAGAGAATATCTGGGCTGCAGCACCCCTGTAAGCTTTTCGTATTCTTCCGGAGAATACATTTTGGGCTGCTCCATAACCTTAGCCGCCCCTCTGGTCTGTACCACCCCCCGAAAAATATAGGCGCTTCCCGGTTTCAGGACATTTTTTAAAAAGGGCATGTTAAAAAAGGTCAGCTGCATGGCTCCCGAGCCGTCCTTTATCGTCAGGCTGCTGACGGTAAGCTGACGCATCTTCTTTGTGGCCGGGGCTGCCGCCACAATTCCAAGAACTGCCGCAGTCTCCCCCGGCAAGGCGTCACAAACTAAAACAGGAGGCTGAAAGTTCTCGTAATCTCTGGGAAAATCATTCAGAAGCTCTCCCGCCGTGCGTATCTCGATTTTTTCAAATAACTTTTGGGTTTTCTCGCCTATCCCCTTCAATTCCAATATAGATGTATCCCGGTTCATTGTCCCTCTCACTCTAACTCCATGCCGGCTCTGGCAATCTCCAATCCTCTCACGGTCCACAGACGCTTATTACCTTCGGAAATTAAGAAGGAGACAGCTCTGCCCCAGGCAATATTGTCTCCTTCCTCTTTGTTTCCATATCCTTATTCCACAGAAATCACATAATAGTAAATCGGCTGTCCGCCATATTGCAGCTCGATATCGCAGGAGGGATACTGTTTGGCAAGCTCCTGTTTGAGCGCCTCGGCGTCAGCCTCTTCCACCTCGCTGCCATAATAGATGCTGATTAACTCGGAAGCGTCATCCACCATTGCCGCCACGGTCTCCTTAGTGATATCCGCCATAGAGGAACCGGACGCCAGAATACCGTCGTCGCCAATTCCCATATAATCACCCTTCTTGATTTCTATCTCATCAATTACGGTATCTCTGACCGCATAGGTAATCTGACCGGTTTTTACCTTGCCGATTTCCCGAAGCATTGTGGTCTCGTTCTCGTCTGTGGAGAGCTCAGCCACATAATTGATAACCGCCGTAATGCCCTGAGGAATACTCTTTGTGGGGATAACCAGCAGATTCTTATCAGTCATCAGCTCTGCAGCCTGATTTGCCGCCAGAATAATATTTTTGTTATTCGGCAGAATAAAGACCGTCTGTGCGTTGACCTTCTCCACAGCATCCAGAATATCCGCCGTGCTGGGATTCATGGTCTGACCGCCCTCAATAATATAATCTACGCCAAGACTCTTAAATATCTCCTTCAATCCGTCGCCTACGGAAACTGCCAGAAAGCCTGCCTCCTTAGGCGGCTGCTCCTCCTCTTCGGGTACCTCCTGCGCCTTTGCGGCCCTTTCCTTCTCTTCCATCTTAAAGAGCTTTTCCTGATGCTCCAGACGCATATTATCAATCTTTATATTGGACAATGCACCATACTTCAATGCCTTCTGGATTGCCAATCCAGGGTCATTCGTATGTACATGTACCTTTACCACATCCTCGTCAGCCACACATACAATCGAATCACCGATAGACTCCAGATATGCCTTGAAATCCATCTCCATTTTAATATTGAAGGTTCTGTTTAACAGAATAATGAACTCCGTACAATACCCGAATTTAATCTCCGCCTCTGCCTGAACCTTTCTGTCCGGCGTGCCTGCCTCCGAGACAGGAGCCCCAGCAGAAGCGATGGTCAAATCCAGTTCCTTTCCCAGATAAGCGTCGAAGGCGCCGTTTAATACCTCTATCAGGCCCTGTCCGCCGGAATCCACTACGCCGGCCTGTTTCAAAACGGGCAGCATCTCCGGCGTCTGGCTCAGTACATATTTACCATGCTCTATAACGGCGGACAGAAACTCCTCCATATCCTCTACGCCGCTCTCAGACAGTTCCTTCGCCTTGTCGGAAATCCCCTTAGCAACCGTGAGAATCGTACCCTCCTTCGGCTTCATAACCGCTTTATAGGCCGTCTCCACAGCCTTTTCACAGGCGGCAGTCAAAACCGCCGTGTCTATAACGCTTTCCGTCTTTATAACCTTTGTAAATCCGCGAAACAGCTGTGAAAGTATTACGCCTGAGTTTCCTCTGGCTCCCCTTAACGAGCCTCCGGATATCGCCTTACAAAGAGACTCTAACCCGGCGTTCTCTCCCAAAGCGTCAACCTCTCTGGCCGCAGACATAATCGTCATTGTCATATTCGTACCGGTATCGCCGTCCGGAACCGGAAATACATTCAGCTCATTGATGATTTCTTTCTTGTTCTCAAGATTTTTCGCACCTGCTAAGAACATCTTGGCAAACATCTTAGCATCGATTTGTAATAAGCTCACAGGGATATCCTCCTTAATCAATCACTCTTACACCTTCGACAAAGATGTTTATTTTTTCTATTTCAATACCTGTAAATTCTTCTACCTTGTACTTTACATTACTTATCAGATTATCCGTTACCGCAATAATGCTCACTCCATAAGCCACAATTACATGGAAATCCAAAATTAATTTATTGTTATTCAAAGAAACATTAATTCCCCGGGTAAGGCTGTCCATTTTTAAAAGCTTTACCAGACCGTCCTTAACATTCACCCCTGCCATTCCCACAATACCAAAGCATTCTACTGCCACACTTCCTGCATACTGGGCGATTACTTCATTGTCGATAACAATGTTACCCATATGGGTGTTCATAGAAGAACCTTTCATATTCTATACCATACCTTTCCGTTACATTTTCTGCAAAAGCCAAAGAAAGCATGCAGAATCCTCCGGCAAAATTCATTGCCCTATTCTAACCTCTATGATTCCGCTTTGCGGAATCAAATTCTTCTCACACTGAATACTATAACAGTTTTTCTGGAAAAAGAAAACAAAAAAATATAATTTTATAAAAAAAGTAATTTTTTCCCTTGCTTTTATGAGCTTTTTCTGTTAATATATCAATGTTGCGAGTTTATCATGCGTATACAAGCATAAATAAAGGAAGCGCAGCTAGCGCAAGACTGAGGAGGTGTTGAAATGGCTAAATGTGATATTTGTAGCAAGGGCGTTCATTTTGGTAACAACGTAAGCCATTCTCATAGAAGAAGCAATGCGATTTGGTATTCCAATGTAAAGAGCGTAAAATGTAAGGTAAATGGCGGCACAAAGAGAATGCATGTCTGCACCAGCTGTTTAAGGTCCGGCAAAGTCGAAAGAGCTTAATCAGTGTAATGATTTGAAAGAGCCTGCTTTCATGCAAGCTCTTTTTTTATTCCTCCCGTTTCCTGCGGAAGAATTCTCTGTTAATCAACTGAATCAATTCCTCATCTCCAAAGAGGTTGTCCGGATGATAAATTTTCACCAAATCCCGATATCTCTTCCGAAGAGCCAGCGGATTGTTTACGCTGCGAAACAAAGCCTGCGCAATATCCTCCATGGGAACCTGCTGTTTGCTGCCGTCATATTGTCCGCCGCGGCTCTTCTCCTCCAGAAAAATTTTTTTATCCTGTGCAAGCTGCTTCCTGTCTGCCTCCAGCTGGGCAAAGCCTGCCTTTAAAATATCCATTTTTTTGTCAAAAAACTGATTTTCCTCTTTCAGGCGTTTGCGCTCTAATACCGATTTGCGATTCAATACATTCATCTCATTACGGAATTGCAGCCGTTCCTTTTTAAAACTGTCTTTTACCTGTTCCAGCTCCCTGCGCTCATTTTCCAGACGCATGTTTTCCCGAAAAAGCCATAGCTTCGCCTGCTTCAGTTCGCCCTCGCTTTGAGCCGAAATTATCTCTTCCCAGTTAATCATAACAGTGAAAACCTCTTAATCATCACAAAAACATTGGTAGCCCACAAACAATAAAAGAGCAATGATAATAAGACCTACCAACCGATTGCGCGTAATCAGCATAAGCAGCATCCCCACAGCCACAAAGAAACATATCAAACCAATAATTCTCTTCATCCCTGCTGATAATAAGTTCTGTTATCTCACTCTATTATATGCAGAACCCTTCTAATCATTCCTCTGTGCGAAATGCAATGTCAACAACTTCCTCATCGGATAAATCTTCCTTCTTCTCCTTAGGTTGGGAAAACTTATCCACCAAATCCGGCACCATATCAAGAATCTTTGTCACCGTATCCTGGTTTTTCACATTGACAAGCTTTACGGCGCCATCCTTAATTACCAGCACGGCGCTGGGCGTCATCTTTCCGCCAAGACCGCCTGCCCCTGAGTTGGAGCCCTTCTGTGTGTTGCCGCCTGCACCTGCTCCCACTCCGAAGGATACGTCCACCAACGGGAGAATAATGGTGTCACCGACCTTCGTGGCCTCTCCCACCACCGTCTTGGTGGACAACACCGTATCCATTCCCTTTAACAAAGCCTCAACCACACCCTGAAACTGATTATCTTTATCTGCCATATAATCTCCTATCCTGTGCGCTGCACATTAAATTTTATATTTTTCTCTGCGCCATGCTTTTTTATTTTTTCATATATCCTGCCGATACGCTTGTCCAAAATCAAAAGAACGCCATTGCTTAAAAGACGAAATACCATAACGAAGCCCCGGGCCCTGACCCGCCCCCGAAATACGGCCTGTTCAAAATCCGCAGTAAGCCTGATATTCTCGGGTCTTCCCATCCAGGGTAATAAGATACTATAGACGGCCAACAGATAGCCCGTTGTATCGGGAGAACCGGTTCCAATCAGAAGCTCCGCCTGCAGGCTCCTTGGCCTGATATGCCTCATAATCCTGCCGAAGCGTCTGCCTGCATGTCCCAGCAGTCCCCGGGTATCCTTCTGCTGCAAAAGCTCTGTATAAAAAGTGATATTCTCAAATATGTCTTTTATTTTATCATATATCTTTTGAATTGTGTACTTTATCTTTTCGAGTTTGGATAACTTTTGTTCCTCTCCCGACAGGGTTTTAGCAGAATCGGATGTACTCTCGTCTTTTGATGCCTCCCGCTGTTGTCCCTGCATTTTCTCGCTCTTTGGTGTTTCGCTGTCCTGTCTTACCCCGCCCGGATTCGCCTCTTTTCGATTTTCCTTCTTCTCCCCGGTCTCTTCCTTGGCCTGCTCGGCTTTTTTTCCGCGCCTCTTCTTTTGCCGCGCCTTATCCTTACCGGCCTTTTTATGTGTTTCCTTATCCCGGCCGCTTCCGGAGGAGCTGTATAATGTGAAAAATGCCAGCTTTACCCTGAAATCTCCCGGCTCGGGATAGCTGTAACAGAAGCGGAGCAGACCAAAAAGCCAGGAAGCCCGCAGCCTTACCGTAAATTCCTCTGCCGTTCGATTCAGATACACCTTATAACCAATCGGGAAAAACAATAGTAACAGCAAAAACGCTATGATGATTCCCAATAGAATAAGCAATATTTTTCCCAAAGTCAGCATAATAAATACTCCTTCAGAGCACAACCCCCCCGCCGTTCCATGCACTCAAGCACAATCTGCTGCACGAGGGCAAGAGCTTCTTCTCTATCGGAAGCAAGACCGACCACATAGGGAGGATTTTTTTGATAATAGCTCTGTACCAGCTGCCTTGCCTGATAAATTTCCAATTGGTCGCTGGGGTTTCTGGAAAGAGCGATAATCGTCTCCCCACAGGAAATCGGTTTATTTTGCAGCTTATTTTTTATTCTATCCACTTTATCAGCGCTAATGCCCTCACCCAAATAAAGATTCGGGGCAAAAATAAGCCTTTCCTTCATGTATCAGCTTTCCCTCCGGGTAATCAAGTAGTGTCTAAACACACTTCCTGTTCATTATAGCATATATTTCCAATTTTGTAACCCATAAATACGCTATCCTGCCCCGTTTCGTTACAGTTCAGCCTTCCGCCACCCCCAATGCTGCCCCTATCGGCGTCCCGTCAGCCTATATCGACATTCTTTCCCCACGAATAGTTCTTTTTCATTTCC
The DNA here is from genome assembly GCA_023667765.1 of Roseburia sp. GTDB lineage: Bacteria > Bacillota > Clostridia > Lachnospirales > Lachnospiraceae > Acetatifactor. The sequence continues at coordinate 36,204 of JAMOZS010000005.1, forward strand.
AGATATTCATTATATGCCTTTTCCATAATCTGCTTTTCGTTTGTAAATTTCAAAAGATGAATAGCCTCATGATACTTATAATAACCCGAATCCTCAAAGAATTCCTCCTTCTGAGGCTTACTGTAATAGCTGTCCGCCGTCATCAGATACCAGTGAACCTCCTTTTCCACAACATCATCCGGTACGGTAAAGGTATATTCGCTCTTTCCGATATATCGGATAATCCGGGCCTTAACCCCCGCTTCCTCCTGCACCTCCCTCAAAGCAGTATCCTTATAATCCTCATTTTCCTCCAGCGTCCCCTTGGGAAGAACCCAGCCCTCGTACTTATTTTTGATATTTTTATACAGAAGCAGAATTTTTCCCCGAAAAATCACCACTCCTCCACAGCTTACCGCCTCAATCATACCGTTTCCTCCGTAAAACTATTTTTCCTCAAAATAAGCATCCAATATACGCTTTGCCAAAGGTACTGCATAATCGCCTCCGGAACCGGCTCCCTCCAGAATAATCGTAATACATACCTCCGGATTCTCGGCGGGAGCAAAACCTGTAAACCATGCGTGACTGTCCCCTTTTATATCATTGTACTCTGCCGATCCGGTCTTCCCCGCCGCCGTATAGGAAAGCCCCGACAGCTTCGTAGCCGTGCCCTCCTCCACGACCGCCGTCATAAACTCCCTGAGAACAGCCGCTTCCGTTTCACTCATCAATCTGCCGCCGCTGACCGGCCGAAAGCTTTTTACGACAGTCCCCGTCGCACTTTTTACACTGTCCACCAGATAAGGCGTCATCAACTCGCCCCCGTTTGCAATGGCACAGGTAATCATATTCAGATGCAGGGGCGTCATCTGGGTACGCCCCTGTCCGATGGAAGTCTGCATCATCTCGGCAGTTTCCTCCCCCTCCGCCGGAATATGAACTGCGCTTTTGCTGTAATTTAAAGCAAAGGGCAATTCCTTTCCGAACAGAAGCTCTCCCAGCGTATTGGCAAAAGCGGTACGATTCAGACTCATACCAATATTGGCAAAAGAGGAATTACAGGACTTGGCAAAGGAGCGCTCAAGGCTTACGACACCGTGATTGGCTCCATGATAACAGCTGATTTTATCATTGCCCAATCGATAGGCGCCATTGCACTGATAACTGTATTTATCATAACTGTCAGGATTCTCTCTGATATACTCCAAAGCCGTTAAAATCTTAAAGGTGGAGCCCGGAGGATAAAGCCCCTGAGTGGCACGATTAACCAGCACCGAATTGGTCGAATCCTCTATTAATTCCTGCCAGATATCGGAAATCTCGTTAGGATTAAAATCAGGATTCGATACCATGGCAAGCACCCTGCCGGTTTTAACCTCTGTAACCATAACGGCTCCCCTGTACATTCCCAGCTGTCTGTCCGCCTCCTCCTGCAGCCGTACATTCAGAGTAGTATACACATTATCCCCCGGATTTTTCACCCCTGCCACATCGTTGGCTACCTTTGCACTGAGGGGAATGCTTGTGTTAATCAGATAATAATTCGCCAGGGACTCCACTCCCATTTTGCCCTGCGTCGAATATCCCACAACATGAGAAAACAAATTGGCATAAGGATATACTCTCCGTTCCTCCTGCCCCTCCTCCAACACGGTTTGGGCCAGCACCTGACCGTCACCGGAAAAGATACTGCCTCTGTAATTGCGGGAAAGAAGTATCTCCTGCCGGGAATTATAGCTGTTGTTCAACATCTCCTGTTCGCTGGTGGCCACAAAATGACATAAATATACTATCAATCCCGCAAAAACCGCCAGGAAAAAGGCCGTGGTCAGACGGATTTCCCTCCAGCTGCCCATGGGACGCAAGCTACCCATGGGACGCTTCTTACCCGGAGCTTTCTTATCCGAATCCTTATCCAAAGTCGTTTCACTCAGGACTTTCTTTTCTTCTGACAACTCTTCTGCCTCCCTCCCGCTGTAATCTGATATAAATACCCTGCACAATAAAAAACATCATCATTGTGGTCAAAACCGAAGTTCCCCCGTAACTGATAAACGGCAGAGTCACCCCTGTCAGGGGAATAAATTTAATGCCGCCTCCAATCGTAAGAAAAATCTGGAACACATACATAATTGCAATACCATATACAATAATCTGATAAAACTTATCATGAATCTGCACGGCTATCTCCATCATCATAATAAAGCTGCTCAGACAAATCAAAATCACACAGATACCGGTTATCACTCCCAGCTCCTCGCAAAAGGAAGAGAAAATAAAATCTGCATCCACAAAGGGAATGGCCTTAGGATTGCCCTTAAACAGTCCCATACCGAACCAATTGCCGCTGCCTATGGCAAACAGAGACTGGGTTATCTGATACCCCTGATTGTCAATATAACTCCAGGGGTCCTGCCATGCCAGCACTCTGATACGCACATGGTCAAAAATCAGATAGGCAATATACGCCGCCCCGCTTCCGCCGACAGCCCCCGCCAGCATATACAGATAATTCCTCGTAGCAATAAACACCACAAAAACAAAACCCACAAAAAAGATTAACGCGCTTCCCAAATCTGTGGAAATCACCAAAATAATCACATGCAGCCCCGCTACAACGGCCGTGATAAAGACCTGCATAAAAGAAGTGTTCTCCCAGAGGCTTGCCGCCAGGAAAAACAGAAACAATATCTTAACCAGCTCCGAGGGCTGAAAGGTAATTCCCCATAAACTGAAGGATATCTTAGAACCTCTGGTAATCTCTCCAAAAATCAAAACCCCGCTTAACATAGTAATTCCCAGCAACGCATAAACCCATGTGAGCTTCTTTAAGAAACGTATTTTTGTAAGCAGATACGGAATCAGCATGGAAAGCACCAGAGAACCGATTACTATAATATACTGACGGACTGCCTTCCGAAAAGATAATCGCGAAATCATGCATAAACCCAGGCTTAACAGCAGACACATATTGTTTAACAGGAGCCGATTCATTCTCTCATAAATCAGGGGCGCCAGCTTAAGCGCCGTTATCAGCAAGACCTGGACAAACAGATAAAAAAACAAATACTGCATATCCTTACTAAACAGGATTAATTGATAGAAGCAAAAAAACTGTATCAAAAAAATCAGAATACTCTGGATACCGCAGACTATTCTGCGCTGGCTTTCTCTGGGGTAACGAAAGGCATAAAAATCCAACAGGGTAAACAAAACCATCCCCGCCGTCACAAAATATTTTGAAAGCTCTGCTATATATTTCAGCGTTTCCTGCATACTCATCCTCATTCCCGGACTTCTCTCACTCCACACCGCGTTTTTCATGTCCTGTAGTAAATTCCTTATAGGGAGGAGACGCTCCCTGTTCCTCCTGCTCAAAGAAATCCAGAACCTGCAAAACCTCCTGCGCCGTTTCCACTGTAAACTGCAGTCTCAACACAGAAAGCTTTTTAAGCCTCTCCAAATCCCTGTGCAGGGAAAGCGGAACACTGTTATAAATAATATTCATACAGCTCCTGCAATGAAGCTCTACAGGAAATTCCTTTTGATAACGGTCCTTTAAATACATCAGCCCGTTCTCACAGTCGGTGCCCCTCCTGCAGCCTGCGGTGGAATTGGCCACACAGTTTGCGGTAAGCATCATGGGAATTCTGCCATATATTATCTGTTCTGGGGAATAACGAAAGGCATATTTTAAAAGCTCCCTTTTCTCAGCCGCCTTAAGCTCCAGCGGCATACAAACACCCTCTATTTTATCTCCGATTCCCTCCAGCCCTTCCAGGCAATTCAAACTATAATGATTCCACAGATACAGGCCTGCATCCGTATAAATGCTACCCGCATAGCTCCTCTCCTTCAAAAAAGAAAGCTCCTCCGGATTACGAACCAAAAAGCCGCAAAAGACATCCTGATTCGCAAGCGCCGCCCGATATACCTCCTCCAGCCAGTCGGAATCGGATATCCGCAAAACATAGGGCAATGCGATAATACAGTCACAGATATCCTTTACTGCAATGCATTGTTCCAAAACAAACTCTTTTTTATGCTGAAATAATTCGCCTTCTATATAGATTCTCTTAACAGTGCTCTCTTTCCGAGTCAAAAGCCATTGCAGAACCGCCTCCAGCTGATGCCCGTTCCTCACGGATACCGAGAGGCTCCTGCCTGAATACTTGCGGGGTTTACCAGACAACGCATCCTCTTTTATCTCTGTCTCTAAGCCTTCCTTCTGCTCCCTTCGCTCCTTAAAACCGTTCTGCTTAAGGATAGCCTCCTCCAGACGATAAACCGCAAGTCTTCTAAGCTCATTCATCGCCTTTAAGGGATAAAATGCCTGCTCGTCCAATATTGTCTTGAGCCTGTCCAGACAAAAACAGGTATCTCCCAGTTTACTCAGCTGCTGTCTCACATTTTCATCCGATATGGGCTGCTTACAGGCAACCTGTACCCTTTCGCCAATCGCTTCAACCTGAAGCGTTCCGTATGAGAATACAAGCCGTGCCGGCTTTCCCGCCTCAAAATCCGCCCTGCCCGTTATGGAAAGCTTTGGCAGGTTATTGATATAAGCTTCCCTAATCTCCGTAACCAGAGCCTTATCGCTGCCATTGTAGGAGGGACTCTCTATTGTGAGCATATCACGGCCGTTGTGCCTGAAATAATAACCGTCCTGTCGCTCGCTCCTAAGATAAAGCGCTGCCAGGCGCTGCATATCCTCTTTTTCCGGCTTTTGCCTATTACCGTTGTAATATCTGTCAATATATTTTCGATAGATTGCCGTCACACCCGCAGCATACTCCGGCTTTTTCATACGCCCCTCAATTTTCAGCGAATCCACACCCGCCTCCAAAAGCTGCGGCAATATTTCAAGAGTACACATATCCTTAAGACTTAAAGGATAACATTCTCCGCTGTTATATCCGTTTCCTTTGACCTGATAGGGCAGCCGGCACGGCTGCGCGCATCTGCCCCGGTTTCCGCTCCTCCCTCCCAATATACTGCTAAAAAGACATTGTCCCGAATAACAGTAGCACATGGCGCCGTGAATAAAGCATTCCACCTCCAGGCCGCTGTGTTCTTTCAGTTCCTTGATTTCCTCCAGACTCAGTTCCCTTGCCGGAACAATACGACAAACTCCCATCTCTTTCAAAAGCTTTGCACCCAAAGCTCCCGTTATGGTCATTTGCGTGCTGGCATGCAGCTCCAAATCGGGAAAATATTGTCTGACAAAAGAAAGAACGCCGATATCCTGGATAATGACCCCATCCAGTCCGCCCTCATAAAGGGGGCTCAGGTATCCATATAATTCCTGAAATTCCTTTTCCTTTACCAGCGTATTAACGGTTAAATACACTTTTCTGCCCCATAAATGCGCATAACGAAGGCAGGATAAAATCTCTTCCTCAGAAAAATTATCCGCATAAGCTCTTGCACCAAAGGCCCTGCCGCCAAGATATACCGCGTCAGCCCCGGCATGTATTGCGCCGTAAAAGCCTTCCTTATTTCCTGCAGGCGCCAATAATTCCACTGTTCCTCTCAATGCTGCTAACCTCATATCAAAAAAGCTGTCCGAATTTACGGACAGCTAAGTATTATTTATCTTTTAACTCCGTTTCCAGGCGAATTATCTTCTTGGCATTCTCGTTCAGGTCTTTCCGCAGCTCCTTTGCCTTCTTTTCGGAATTTTCCAGCTTTATCTGCACAGATACCAATTCATGTTTTAAATCGTAAAGCTCCTTCTCCTTGGTCTGCAATTCCTCCTCCAACAGGGCAACCTGTTTTTTCGCTTTAAAATAATCGTCCGCAATATTAAGCTGCAAAAGCACTCCCTGCGTCTCCAGCGGCTGCCTCTTAAAGCTATCCACCTTCATATACTCATTTATCTTATTATTCACATAAGAGGCTATCCTTTGAAGATACTCTTCACTCTCGTAGCCGCTTAATGTTAATACTCTGCCCCCGATAATCACCTCTGCATCTGTCTTTGAAGCCATGAATGTCACCCCGCTAAATTCATTCCTGTGTAAAAACTCTCTGTCTATTATAGCGCATAACGGTATGTCAGGCAAGCATTTTTCTTCGGAGACCGGCGCTTTCATCCGTGTTTCTCTAAAGATTTTTAAAGATAACTTTCAAGGTGCTTATAGGCCAGTTCAGACACCACCCGGCCCCGGGGCGTTCGATTGATAAATCCATTTTTAATCAAATATGGCTCATAGACATCCTCTATGGTACCTGCATCCTCCCCGATTGCCGCCGCCAGTGTATCCAGCCCCACCGGCCCGCCGTCAAACTTCTGAATCATAGTCAAAAGCATATTACGGTCAATAGAATCCAAACCCAGCTTATCCACATCCATCAAATCCAAAGCCATCCGGGCAACCTGCTCCGTGATAATCCCATCATATTTTACCTGAGCAAAATCCCGCACCCTTTTCAGAATTCGATTTGCCAGCCTGGGAGTACCACGGCTTCGCCTTGCCATCTCCTCAGCGCCGGAAACCTCTATCTCTACATCCAATATCCGGGCGGAATGCATAATAATCTGCTGCAGCTCCTCCACTGTATAAAACTCCAAATGATGAATCATGCCAAACCGGTCCCGCAGCGGAGCCGTGAGCAGTCCGGCTCTGGTCGTAGCTCCCACCAGAGTAAACTTAGGCAAATCCAGACGGACAGACCGGGCAGTAGAACCTTTTCCTATCATAATATCGATACAATAATCTTCCATAGCCGGATACAATACTTCTTCCACCTGACGATTCAGACGATGTATCTCATCTACAAAAAGTAAATCTCCTTCTTCCAGATTATTAAGAATAGCGGCCATCTCTCCAGGCTTTTCAATGGCCGGACCGCTGGTTACCTTTAAATGGACTCCCATCTCATTTGCAATAATCCCGGCCAGAGTTGTCTTTCCCAAGCCAGGGGGGCCGTAAAAAAGCACATGATCCAATGCATCCCCACGCTGCCTCGCCGCCTGTATATAAATCTTTAAATTTTCCTTTACCTTCGTCTGACCGATATAATCCTCCAGAGTCTGAGGCCTCAGAGTTCCCTCCAGCCTAACATCCTCTTCCATAATATCAGTCTCTATCATTCTTCTTGCCATAGACACTTCCTCAATCTATTTATGGCGCTTCTTTTCAGAAAGCAGCCTTTACAGCATCTTTAGAACATCTTTTTTAGCGCTGCCTTCAGAATTTCACCGGAATCCATATTTTCAATAGCTTCCAGGGCGTTGACTGCCTTCATGCTCTCGGTAAGTCCATATCCCAGAGCCGTCAAAGCCTCCACAGCTTCCTTTTTTTCAAGCTGATTTGTAAAGCTGTTTTTTACCGCTGTTGCCTCCACCTCTCTCTCGATGACAGAAGCATCTATCTTCAACTTATCCTTTAGTTCCAGAATCAGCCGCTCCGCCGTTCTTGCCCCAATGCCCGGCGCCTTTGATATCGCTTTCATATCCCCCGAGACAATGGCAAAGCGCAGCGTATCAGCATCCATTACCGAAAGAATGGACAATGCCCCCTTAGGGCCAATCCCGCTTACCGTAATGCATTTTTTGAATATTTCCAAATCATTTCTGGAGAGAAACCCATATAATAGAAAAGCGTCCTCCCTGACACAGGTATAGGTATAAAGCCTCACATGCTCTCCCACTCCGGGAAGTCTTGCCATTGTATCCGCTGAAATCCGAATATTATAACCAATGCCCCCGGTCTCCAGCACTACATTATCTTCCTCTATCAAATCAATTATACCATCCACAAATGCTATCATACTGCTCTAACGCCTCTCTATATTTCCTCTGCAAGACACAGACCGCAGACGGCGCCTTGCTCCTCAAGATAATCCTGCATCTGATTCAGCGCATCATCCTCATTGTCTGCAAATAAGATATTTTTGTAAATTTCCGTCTGCATATCCTCCGCCAGCGCCGTAACCTCATACATCTGCATTGTCCTACTCCTTTTCTACTTATTCAAGCATACACAAATTTTGTTACATGAGCAAGACTTTTCGATTATTTTTTGGCGCATGGCTCATTGCTCCCGGAAATAAATTCCATGATTATTTATACTCGGCTGAAAAATAAGGGATAATCAACATTTGCCCGGCCTTAATATCTCCATCCTCCTTTATATGATTGATACTTTGCAGCTCCGCCATATAACTTTCGACAGACTGATAATGTTCAGGAGCGGTAAAATCCCGGGCAATCTCCCATAAAGTCTGGCCATATTCCACCTCTATACGGGTATAATACTTAAATTCCGTTTTCTTCGAACTCGCACTGGAACGGAAAGAGTATACCGAAATCGCCAGTACGGCAATCAGACAGAAGGTAAAAACAAACGCAAAGCATCTTCTCCTGTTCTGAATCCTGCGGCGCAGCTTCCTCTTATAAATCCTCAATTCCCTGTCTGTCATATTACATACATTTCCATACTCTCTCATCTTAAGCGCTCTCTTTCTGCATTTTATATTGCGTTTCCTTTTCCGTCATGCTATATCACTCTTTTTTAACCAAGCCAGGAACATTCGTTCTATATTTGCATTATACCGAACATATTTTCTTTTGTCAATCATTATCGAACATATTTTTGGAATATATGTTTGCTTTTTTCTTTTCCCTGTGCTATACTGTATTTGTAGTACAGGAAGTCAAACTAAAATTGGAGGTAACAGATATGGGTTATGGTAAAATCAGTGCCAAACAGCAGGAAATACTGGATTATATGAAAGAAGAGATATTAAAAAAGGGCTATCCGCCCACCGTCAGAGAAATCTGTGATACCGTAAATTTAAAGTCAACCTCCTCCGTCCATGCTCATCTGGAGACCCTGGAAAAAAACGGCTATATCCGCAGAGACCCCACCAAGCCCCGGGCTATTGAAATTTGTGACGAAAGCTTTCAAATGGTACGCACGGAGATGGTCAGCCTGCCCGTTGTGGGTAATGTAGCCGCCGGTCAGCCTATCCTGGCAGAAGAAAATATTCAGGAATACTTTCCTGTTCCGGCAGATTTGGTGCCGAAGGGTGAATCCTTTATTCTGAATGTCAAGGGAGAGTCCATGATTAATGTGGGAATTTTTGACGGCGACCGTGTTTTTGTCAATTGCTGCGACACGGCCCGCAATGGAGATATTGTCGTAGCATTGATTGATGATTCCGCTACGGTTAAGACCTTCTATAAGGAAGAGGGACATTTCCGGCTTCAGCCTGAAAACGATACTATGGAACCCATTATTGTTGATGATTGTCAGATAATGGGCAAGGTGTTCGGCGTCTTTCGATTTTATCGATAACAAAAATACTTCGGATACTGTTTCTTCCCGGTATCCGAAGCACCTCTTTTCTTTCCTTTATTTCGACTGCTTGTCAAATCTCACCTTGATATATGCCATAATCTCTTCCGTACAGCGCTCAAAGCCCAGCTTAGAGCTGTCCAGACATAAATCATAATTTCTGGCGTCTGTCCAATTCATACCGGTATGATATTTATAGTACTCCGCCCTGTGCTTATCAATCTTATGTATATAGCGCTCCAAATCCCGCCGATTCATACTATGCTTTTTGGCAGCCTGCTCCAGACAGAAATCCGCCGGCGCATGAATAAACACGCTAAGCACATTATCATATTCCTTTAACACATAATCCGCACAGCGGCCTATTATCACACAGGATTCCTCTTTTGCCAGCTGACGGATAATCTTCGCCTGATAATTAAATAAATTATCGGAGGAAGTAAAATCATCGCTCTCCGGCGGGATAAGCTCTCCGCTGTAAACATTCTTTGCAATAGAAAAAAGCCTGGTGTTCTTAAGCTTTTCATCCGCATTCACAAATAGCGCTTCATTGATACCGCTGTCATCACTGGCCAGCTTCATCAATTCCTTATCATAATAATGAATCCCCAGTCTGTCTGCCAGCATTTCTCCGATTGTCTTACCGCCGCTGCCATATTGTCTGGCAATCGTAATCACCACATTTTCCATCGCTTTCACCTTCCCAACATCCTGTAAATCGTATCATCCACTTTTACTTATGCCCTTACTCTCCCAGATACGCCTTCTTTATAGCATCGTCATGAATCAAATCGCTTGCCTTGCCCTCTTTTACAATATTTCCGGTTTCCAAGACATATGCTCTGTCTGCAATAGATAAGGCTTTCTTTGCATTCTGTTCCACTAAAAGCACCGTGGTTCCTCCCTTACTGACTTCCTGTATAATATCAAAAATCTCATTTACAAAAATCGGTGACAAGCCCATGGACGGCTCATCCATCAAAATCAGCTTCGGATGACTCATTAACGCCCGCCCCATGGCAAGCATCTGCTGTTCCCCACCGCTCAATGTGCCTGCCAACTGGTTCTGACGCTCCTCTAAACGGGGAAAACGCCCAAAGACTTCCCTCAGGGTCTGGCTGATTTCTTCCTTATTCTTACGGGTGTAAGCGCCCATTTTCAGATTCTGCAGCACGGACAGCTGAGCAAATACGCGCCGGCCCTCCGGTACATGAGCCATCCCCATGGAAACGATTTTATGACCGGGAAATTTTACAATATCCTTTCCCGCAAAGGTTACAGACCCTTCCTTAGGCGTAAGCAGACCCGATATCGTATGCAGAATGGTGGTTTTACCGGCGCCGTTTGCGCCAATTAAAGCCACCACCTCTCCCTCCTCTACCTGGAAGGAGACGCCCTTAATGGCCTGTATGATACCATAATATACTTTTAAATCCTTAACCTCTAATAACATCCTCTCTCTATTCCTCCCAAATGCCAATCTCCGGCAGAGCCTGTTTTGACGATTTTCCTATTCTCCCAGATATGCCTTAATAACCTCCGGATGCTTCAGCACATCGGCTGTTTTTCCCTGACAGAGCACCCGCCCGAAATTTAATACGGTAAGCTCCTCGCAAATACCGCTAACCAGCCGCATATCATGCTCAATCAACAGAATCGTCATATCAAATTTCTCCCTGACAAAGCCAATGGTATCCATCAGCTCCTGGGTCTCATTCGGATTCATACCTGCCGCAGGCTCATCCAACAGCAAAAGCTTAGGCCTGGTAGCCAGCGCTCTGGCAATTTCCAGCTTGCGCTGCTTGCCATAAGGCAGATTAGCCGCAAGCGTATCCGCCTCTCCATCCAGTTCAAATACCTTTAACAATGCAAGAGCCTCCTCCTTCATCTGTTTTTCAACGGAAGAATATTTGGGAAGCCTGAGAATGCCGGTGAGCGTACCATATTTCATATGATTATGCAGCCCTACCTTCACATTATCTATCACAGAAAGTCCCTTAAACAGCCGGATATTCTGAAAGGTTCTGGCAATACCCGAACAGTTAATATCTATGGTCTTTTTGCCGGTAATGTCTGTGCCGTCCAGCATAATGATTCCTTCACTCGGCTTATACACGCCGGTCAACAGATTAAATACCGTAGTCTTGCCTGCTCCATTCGGCCCAATCAGACCATACAGACATCCCTTTTCAATTTCCACATGGAAATCGTCAACTGCCCTTAAACCGCCAAAGGAGATTCCTAAATTCTTAACCTCTAATAATGCCATGTTATTCAGCCTCCTTTGTTCTCTTTAAAAGGGTCTTTAACCGAAACATTATCTTCTCACGCCATGCGATACATTTAGGAGCCCAGTTAAAGAGCATCATAGCAATCAATACAATCGCATAAATCAACATACGGTAATCCTGCAGTTCTCGCAGCCACTCGGGAAGCAAAGTGAGAATCACAGCAGCAATCATGGAGCCTCTGATATTTCCGATACCGCCCAATACCACAAACACCAAAATCATAATGGACATATTATAGCCAAAATTCTTTGGTAATGCAGTCAGCGTTGACAGATTGTGAGCATACAAAACACCTGCCACACCCGCAAGGGACGCTGAGATGGAAAAGGCCAGGAGTTTATATCTGGTAATGTTAATGCCCACGGATTCCGCCGCTATGATATTGTCTCGAATAGACATGATAGCGCGGCCATCCCGGGAGTTTATCAAGTTTAATACAATAAACAACGTAAGGATAAGCAATATTATCCCGACCGTAAAGGTGGAATCGTTAGGCGTGCCTGTAATTCCCTGAGCGCCCTTGATGATTACCTTTCCGCTCTCGGACAGATTCAGCGCTATGGTATTCTCAAAAGAAAGGTGAAGTCCGTTTTCATCCAGACCCACATACATAATATTGACAAGATTCTTTATAATTTCGCCAAAGGCCAGGGTCACAATGGCCAGATAATCTCCCTTTAGCCGCAACACGGGAATACCAATCAGAAAACCGAACAGCCCCGCAAACACGGCTCCGATAAGAATAGCTAAAAAGAAACGTAAACCGGCGTTAAAATCCGGCATCAGCTGAACCATACATTTAGAAAAAAACGCACTGGTAAAAGCGCCCACACACATAAAGCCCGCATGGCCCAGACTCAGTTCTCCCAGAATACCTACCGTAAGATTTAAGGATACTGCCAAAATCGCATAGATACACAGAGGCACCAGAAGTCCCTGCATCAGGCTGCTGATATTTCCGGTTCCTATCATAATCTGAAGAATCACATACGCCAGAATCACCATACCATAGGTGATAAGATTCCTTCGGAAGCCTTTTGTTATTTTTATACCGGGTTTCCTGTTCTTCTCCGAAGTACTTTCCATGATTTTTTTCGTTTTATGTTCTACTTTACTTTCCGTTTTGTTTCCTGCTTTATTTTCCATATCCATCCCTCAATCTATACCTTCTCCTGAATATTCTTGCCAAAAAGTCCTGCAGGTCTTACCAGCAGCACAATAATCAGCACCGCAAATACGATTGCATCAGCCATCTGAGAAGAGATATAAGCCGTAGCAAAAATCTGGATAACTCCCAAAAGGATACCGCCTATAAAGGCTCCCGGTATAGAACCGATACCTCCGAATACCGCAGCAACAAAGGCCTTAATGCCGGGCATGGAACCTGTATACGGCGAGAGATTGGGATAGGCGGAGCACATCAGCACGCCGGCTATGGCAGCCAACGCAGAACCGATGGCAAAGGTCAACGCAATAGTACCATTTACGTTGATACCCATCAGCTGGGCGGCTCCTTTATCCTCCGAGACAGCCAGCATTGCCTGTCCCGCCTTGGTTTTGTTAATAAATATCATTAATCCAATCATAATGATAATGCAGGCGACAATCGTAACCAGGGATTCCCCTGTCATCGTAATCTGTCCCCCTGCCAGCTTAATGGGAGAAATGGATACCACAGAGGTAAATGCCTTAGAGTTCGCTCCAAAAATCAACAGCGCCACATTCTGCAGGAAATAGCTGACTCCGATGGCCGTAATCAGAACAGCCAGCGAGGAGGATGCATTCCTTAAGGGCTTATATGCTATCTTCTCAATAGCGACTCCCAGAACCGTACACACAAGCACTGACGCCAGAATCCCTAATATCGGATGCATTCCCATGTTGCCGCATATGGTAAAGGTCGTAAACGCACCTACCATGATGACATCTCCATGAGCAAAATTCAGCATCTTGGCAATACCATAAACCATCGTATAGCCCAGCGCAATCAAAGCATATACACTGCCAAGACTGACACCGTTAATCAAATAAGTAAAAAAACTCATAGCCGCCTCCCTCTATTCCCACGTGCAATGAACCAGACAGCCGCGCCTATGCGGATATCCGGCGAATGTCGCGAAAATTCTATGATACAACAATACAATACAGAATTTAGTATAACAGAATGTACGCTTTTCAGCAAGTAAAAAAACAAGGGGAGCAGCCTTATCAGCCGCCCCCCTTCGGGTTTCTCCTTTATGCAATCTAATTATTCCATGCTGACATAAGAACCATTCTCAATCCTTACAGCCTTGGGCGCTTTGTTTACTTCGCCGTCAGCGCTCCAGGTCATAGCCTCGCCTGTCAGTCCGTCAATCTGAAGCTCCAAAATAGCAGCGCAGAACTTTTCGCAAATATCAGAAGCGCTCATATCAGGCGTAACGCCAGTCTTTTCAATCAGAGCCTTAATGATATAAACCGCATCATATGCATCTGCTGCAAACTGATTGGGAACATCATTATAGTTTTCCTTGTACTTGGTGACAAAGTTTACGGTCAAATCATCACTGGCGTCTGCAGCAAAGGGAGTCAGAAGCATAACACCTTCTGCCAAATCCGTATTAAAGCCTTCCATGCTCAGGATACCGTCCATACCGTCACAGCTAAACCATATCGGATTAAAATCCATTCCGGCAGCCTGGGTCAAAATCAAAGAGGACTCCTGATAGTAAATGGGAAGGAATACCAGGTCTGCACCCGCATCCTTTGCCTTCTGCAGCTGTACGGAGAAATCCGTATTATTATCTGCCGTAAACGCCTCTGCCGCTACAATTTCAAAATTAGCGTCCTCAGCGCCTGCCAGAAAGCTCTCATAAATACCTGAAGAATAAATAGTGGAGCTGTCATAGATAACCGCTACCTTGGTTGCCAGATTATTATCATTAATGTATCTTGCGGATGCCGCACCCTGTCCGGGGTCGGAGAAGCAGACACGATATGCATTGTCATACTGCACACATTCCACAGCGGAGCCGGAAGGAGTCAGCATAAACATATTATCTGCCATTGTCTTCTCGGAGACTGCAATACAGGGACCGCTTGTAACGGTACCCACTAATATCTGAGCGCCCCAGTCCTTCACCACATTATAGGCATTGATTGCCTTCTCTGCATCATGCTCGTCATCCTGGAAATTGAGCTCCAGCTTATAGCCGTTTACGCCTCCGGCCGCGTTAATCTCATCAATGGCAATAGAAGCCGCATTCATAACATTAGAGCCGTAAATTGCCGCTCCTCCGGTAATAGGCCCGATACCGCCAATCTTAAATGCAGCGCCGCCGTCGGTATGATTCGCATTTGCAGCCTCAGAGCTTTCGCTTCCTCCGTCGGTATTTGCGTCCTCGGAACTGTTTTCTGCTTGTGAACCGGAATCCACATTGTTGCTGCCGCTTGCGTCATTATTTGTATTTCCTCCGCAAGCCGCCAAGGACATTGTCATGGCAGCAGCCATCATAACACTTAAAAATCTGCCAGCTTTTTTCATAATTTCTCCTCCTTAACCATTGTATACATTAATACAATTTGTATTTTAGTATGATACGCTTTTCATATCCTTTTGTCAATGAATTTTTTAAACATTCACTTAAAAATAAAAATTTCATCGTTTTTGTTACATAAACTGTCTGTTTTTGGGGAAACTGATATTGCATGGGCAACCATGCCCTGTTTTGACATTGTTAAAACTATTTGTGCTGCACCCGGATTCGGAGCTGCAGCAAGAATGGAGATTACTATGGGAAATAAAATTTTAGATGGTTTAGCACTGACCATAGCAATTATCGGTGCAATCAACTGGGGCTTAATCGGACTGTTCCGCTTCGACCTGGTGGCATTTATCTTCGGTGATATGTCCTGGCTCTCCCGTATTGTTTATGTGGTAGTCGGTTTATGCGGCATCTTTCTTATCACATTTTATATGCGGTTGTCCAATAGAGCGGAAGCCTAAAAGGCCCATGACTTTTTTTAGTCTATGACAAAACGTCTGCCCAAGGGATGCGTTAAAGTATCCCCCCGGCAGACGTTTTTGTTATAGTTCCTTCAGAGTATCCGGAGCGATACTTTTCCCATCCCTCCATATCCTCTCCAAATCATACAGGAGACGATTTTCCTTATCGAAGATATGAACAATGATATCACCAAAATCCAAAAGTACCCAATTTGCCGTATCATATCCTTCCGTCTGCCTTACAGGAAAGCCCGCTTTGTAAAGTTTCTCCTCCACATTATCACAAAGCGCCTGGATCTGACTGCTGTTGCTGCCGCCTGCTATGATAAAATAATCCGCTATCACGCTGACTTCGCTGATGTCAATCACCTTAATATCCTCTGCTTTTTTATCCTCTAAAGCTTCGATGGCAAGTCCTGCCATTTTCATTGCATTTCTATCCATTTTTGTCCTCATTTCTACGCTGTTCTCTTACGCCGGCTACTCCTTTTCCTGTCCTGCCTGCTCTTTTGTTTTCTGTTCCTGCCCGCAGTAGTACTCATAGGTCTTTCTCGTCATAGGGTCAATATCTCCCCGGCCGTTTTGGAGATATTCCAGGGTATCCTCCAGTATCTTTACCAGCGCCTTATCCAAATCTATAAAGGCAAGTTTCCTTATCTCCTCCAGATTAGGGGCCTGTTTTCTGCCGGGCTCAATATAATCCGCCACAAAAATAATTTTTTCCAGCAGGCTCATGCCGGGACGGCCCGTGGTATGATTCAGAATCGCATTGATGACGTCGTCATCCTGCACATGATATTCATCCATTGCCAGAAAGCTACCCACCTTCGCATGCAGAAGAAAAGGATTTCTTTTTTCCATCTCCGTCATACTGATATTATGCTTTCCGCAGACTGCCAGCCGCTTCTCATCCGACATGCACTTGGCGCAATCATGCAAAAGCCCTGCAAGCTGTGCATTTTTAATGGACGCCCCATAACGCATGGCAAGTGCGGCCGCCGTATATTCTACCCCCAGCGTATGCGTGAATCTCTTGCTGTCCAGTTTCTTTTCCATAGCCTTGGTAATCTTCTTAAGCTCCGGTGTTTTCATTCTTGTACAAACCCTTTTCTTCAATATAATTTAAAACGGCATCCGGCACCATGAAACGAATGCTTTTTCCCGATGATACGCGCTCTCGCACAAGGCTGGAGGACAGCTCCATACGCAGAAAGGAAAGCAGGGTAATCCTTGCCCCATATCTTTGCTCCAATTCCTCCTTCTTTTGCCTCATAGCGGAATAGTCGGCATCATCCCTCACCGCCGCCAACACCTCGCAGCATGCGAAAATCCGCTCGGGCCCTTCCCACTCCTCGATAGTCTCCAGACAGTCCGCGCCCATAATAAAGTAAAAGCTGTGCTGGGGATATTCCCTCCGAAGATACTCTAAAGTATCGCAGGTATAGGTATTTCCCTCTCTTTTTACCTCTAAATCAAGACAACGTAAGCTCCTGTCAGCCTCCAGCAACGCCAGCTCCACCATATGAAGTCGCTCTTTACCCGGCAATACGCGGTCACCGTTCTTCATATAGGAATATCCTGTAGGAATAAACCATATCTCATCCAGGCTGCACTCGGATCTGGCATATTCCGCCAGCAGAAGATGACCCATATGAATCGGGTCAAAGGTGCCTCCCATAATACCTATTTTTGCCATTTCCCTCTTACCTCCGCTGTTCTTAAAGCAGCTATGATACTACTAATCAAAATCCTTTATAAAAGGTTATTTTGGCAGTTCTATCTTCGGTTTATCCTTATTCGGCTTATATAATACGATTTTTTTCCCGATGACCTGCACTACCTGGGAATGGGTACGCTCCGCCAGCATCTGGGCAATAGCGTTGGAATCCTCCCCACAGTTTTTCAATACTGCAATCTTAATCAGCTCACTGTTGTTAAAAGCCTCTTCTACAGCCTCCGTAACCTCGGGAGTAAGACCGGATTTACCTATCTGAAAAACCGGATTCAGATTGCTGGCAAGGCTTTTCAGGTAAGCTCTCTGTTTACTTGTCATCTGCATCAAAATACCCTCCATTATTTATAGTAATCAAACGAAAGGCCATACATTCGGACCGTATCCCCCTCCTGAATGCCCAAACGCTCAAGCTCCTCTAAAATACCGTTATCCTTCAGGAAATTTTGGAAGAAGCTGAAGCCCTTTTCACTCTCCAGATTCGTATAACCCAGCATTTTTTCAATTCGGGGACCCTCTACCACATACTCCTTCTCCTCCTCGTCATAATTTACACTGAAGGGTTCGTCAAAGAAGATACCGGCCCGTTCCGGGAAATATTCCTGTTCGAATACGACAGGCTCGTCCCCGATAGCCGCAAGCCTTTCACTGACGGCATACAGAAGCTCCTGCAAGCCCTGACCGCTCACAGCAGAAATTGCATAAACCGGAATCCCTTTCGGTTCAAATTCTTTTTTTATCCGCTCCACGGGACTTTCCTCACCGGGCTCTGTGTACAGCACATCGATTTTATTAGCTGCGATTATCTGAGGTCTGGCCGCAATCTCGGGATTATAAGCCTCCAGCTCCTTATTGATAGCATAGATATCCTCTATAGGGTCTCTTCCCTCCGTACCTGCCGCGTCCACAATATGAATCATAACTCTGGTACGCTCTATATGCCGCAGAAACTCATGTCCCAGACCTACGCCCTGAGAAGCTCCCTCAATCAATCCCGGGATATCCGCAATCACAAAGCCGCCCGTTCCCTCCAGGTCTACCACACCCAAATTGGGATTCAGAGTGGTAAAATGATAATTTGCTATCTTGGGTCTGGCATTGGTCACTCTGGATAAGAAAGTGGATTTCCCCACATTGGGAAAGCCCACCAGGCCCACATCCGCAATCACCTTAAGCTCCAGCATCAGCTCCAGCTCCTGCGCAGGCTGTCCCGGCTGGGCATATTTGGGCGCCTGCATGGTAGCCGTGGCATAATGCTGATTGCCCTTGCCTCCCCGGCCGCCTTTTAACAGCACCACGCGCCTGTTCTCCCCCGACATATCCGCAATCACCTTGCCGCTTTGGGCCTCTTTGATTACGGTTCCCTCAGGCACCCTGACCACAATATCGCCGCCGTCTTTCCCCCGGCAGTTCTTCTTGCCGCCCTCTTCGCCGTCTCCTGCTTTATACTTACGCGTATGTCTGAAATCTATCAGCGTGTTCAAACCCTTGTCCACCTGAAAGATTACATCGCCGCCATGTCCGCCGTCGCCACCGTCAGGGCCGCCGTTGGGCACATACTTTTCTCTTCTGAAGGATACATGGCCGTCGCCGCCCTTTCCGCTGGCTGCAAATATTCTGGCTCTGTCTGCAAACATGGTTTCTCCTTTCTATTGTCAAATTGCCCGCCGTTTTCGATTCGCCTGCCCATAACAATCCGCATCGCCTCTGTCATGTTCTGTAAAAAAGGGGCCTCAAACACTAATGTTTGAAGCCCAGCTTAACTCGTATTATTTCTCTACAGGATAAACGGAAGCCCTTTTCTTGTCTCTTCCCTTTCTCTCGAAACGAAGTACTCCATCCACCAATGCATACAGGGTATCGTCACCGCCAATACCTACGTTAGTGCCGGGATGAATCTTGGTTCCGCGCTGTCTGTACAGAATATTTCCTGCCTTTACGAACTGACCGTCAGCTCTCTTCGCACCTAATCTCTTTGACTCGGAGTCTCTGCCGTTCTTGGTAGAGCCTACTCCCTTCTTATGAGCAAAAAATTGAAGGTTCATTTTCAGCATGGTTTACACCTCCTTAATCTTTACTTGCAAATACCTTGTACCATATTCTTCGCTGAGCTTCTCCAGTCCAAACACCATAGAATCCAGCAGAAATACGGATTTTTCCTGCAGGCTGCTCTCAATATCACATTTGATAAAACCGGTCTCCTCTCTGGCTGTTACCGCAAGACTTTCACCTGCCAACTCCTCCAGGCTGTTCAGAGTATTCATGACCAGCATGGATATAGCGGCGCATAAAATATCCGGCTCTCTGTGAAACAAAAATTTCCCTGCATAATCTGCGTGCCCCATACAGAGAAATCCCCTGTAGGAACCCGACTTGTCCTTATAAATCTCTACAGTCGTCATATCACTTACGCGTTAATCTTATCAATCTTCACCTGAGTGTATGCTTGTCTGTGACCGTTCTTTTTGTGGTAACCGGTTTTCCTCTTGTACTTATATACAATAACCTTTTTACCTCTTCCCTGCTCCATAACAGTTGCGGTTACGGTTGCATTTGCAACATCTCCGCCAACCTTCAGGGACGCGTCACTTACTGCGATTACCTTGTCAAACGTAACAGTGTTACCGGCTTCTGCATCCAGCTTTTCCACCTTGATGACATCACCTTCAGAAACCTTGTACTGTTTTCCGCCTGTGGCAATAATTGCGTACATATTAAGGCACCTCCTTATCATAAGCTGCATTCAATTCCCTTGGAACCGTCCGCCGCCCAAACTCGCTAACTTTGGTGGTACTCTCTGAGAGAATACGCTTATACCTCGTTATGCGGCATACTATGATATGATAACATGAGGCGCCTTTTCCTGTCAAGCCCTTATACAATTTTATTTGACATTTTGTAACAGTTCAGTTATGGAATGCTTTATTTCTCAGCATTCTTTTTCTCAAAATCCTCTATATACTGGACAATCAGCTTCACCGTCCCGTCGACGCCCAGGACGCTGCTGTTGATGCACAAATCATAGCTGTCCGCACGGCCCCATTTCTTAGAGGAATAATAATTATAATAGCTCTGTCGCTGTTTATCCTTCTTAATTATCATCTCCCGGGCCTTGGACTCCGACAGCCCATATTTCTTCATGATACGTTCTACCTTCGTGCGCTCGTCGCCATAGAGAAACAGATGAACACAGTTCTTGTACTCCGCCAGAGCATAATCTGCGCAACGTCCCACAATCACGCAGGAACCCTCATCTGCAATTTTCTTAATCGTGTCAAACTGCGCCAGAAACACCTTATGGCTGATAGGCATATCCACAAAGGAGGAGGCGTTATACCCAAAGGAATAGGTATCCATCACCAGATTATAGAGGAAAGAATTCGTCGGCCTCTCATCATGATTCTGAATCATTTCCTCACAAAAACCGCTCTCCTTGGCTGCACGGGTCAGCAACTCCTTGTCATAACATTTAATCCCAAAATATTCGGCAACCTTTTCCCCGATTTCACGACCGGCAGAACCAAATTGACGTCCGATAGTAATGATTGTATTCATAGAAACACCTTCCCTTCCGTATGATGTATGAATGATACGCTTTTTCAGATACCTTTATTATACGCTATTTTCGCTATGTTTACAACCAAATTCTGGTCTAACTTAATGACTCAGCTTATCTCATTAAGCTTTCCAGACATTTTTCGAAATAATCCGGCAGGGGTGCGTCCACCTCCAGATAGCTTCCCGTCACAGGATGCACAAACCCCAATGTCTTCGCATGGAGTATCTGCCCCAGCCCTTTATAATCCTGTTTCCCGTAAACCATATCCCCCAGAATCGGATGACCAATCCCGGCCATATGCACACGAATCTGATGGGTGCGCCCGGTTTCCAGACAGCATTCCGCATAAGTATACCCGGAAAAGCATTCCAGCACATGATAATGGGTCACAGCCCGTCTGCCGCTCTGGGCGCCGGTAACAACGCACATTTTTTTCCTGTCCTGGGGATGGCGTCCGATAGGTTTGTCTACGGTACCGTCCTCCTGAAGCCTCCCCTGGCAGATACAATAATATTTCCTTGTGATGCTGTGCTCCTTAAACTGTTCTGCCAGCCGACTATGGGCAAAATCGTTTTTGCACACCACCAAAGAGCCGCTGGTATCTTTATCAATCCTGTGTACGATTCCCGGCCGCAGCACTCCGTTAATACCCGAAAGCTGTCCCTTACAGTGAAACAAAAGAGCATTGACCAGCGTTCCTTCGTAATGTCCCGGGGCGGGATGTACCACCATCCCTTTCGGCTTATTCACCACAAGCAGATGCTCATCCTCATAAAGAATATCCAGAGGGATATCCTCGGCGGCTATATCCGGCTCTATGGGCTCCGGCACCGTAAAGGAAATCTCATCCTCAGCGTTTACCCGATAGCTAACCTTTACAGGCTTTCCGTTCACCAGAAGCTTCTCTTCCTTAATCAGCTTCTGTATATGAGAGCGGGACAGCTTTTCCGCCATAAATGCGCTGACGCATTTATCAATTCTCTCGTCTCCCATCTCCTCGGTTATCTGCAGACAAAATTCTTCCATACTGAAACCTCGTTTTTGCGCGCCTTTTTTACTCTTTCATCTCTCTGTAGCGATTCTGTTTAAAGCTCAAAAATTCCAAATCCTTTTCCTTATATACGAACAGAAGCAGTATTCCCAACCCAATCGTTCCCACCACCACATAAATATCCGCGACGTTAAAAATCGGATAATTAATCAGGATGAAGGAGATAAAATCCACCACATAATCGAAGCGGAAGCGGTCCGTCATATTGCCGATTCCTCCCGCCATAACCACGGAAATCAGCAGATGCAGCCATTTATATTTGGACTTTTCGGGAAGCTTAAACAATACAAATAGTAAAATTGCCAGAAAAACCGCACTCACAAACAGAATAAAGAATTTCTGATTCTGCAGCATGCCAAAGGCCGAGCCTCTGTTCTCAAGATACTGCAATTCCAAAACCCCGTCTATCAGCACAAAGGCCGGTTGGCCCTTGAGCCTGACAATGGCCAGATACTTTGTAAACTGGTCAAAGGCCAGTAAAAGAGCAACCAGCAGTACATCAAGGACCAACATCCTTCCTCTTTTCATTTCTTTTTTGGGAGCCTTACTCATAACAGATTATCCTTTCCCGTGCTTAATCAAGGGCATTCTCGTCAAAATGAATTTCCTTTATTGCGGCCAGTATCTCCTCATCCGTGACGGAGGTATCAAGAACTGCCTTGCCTATCTTTTTTAACAGCACAAACTTAATCTTCCCGTTTTCCATTTTTTTATCTGCTTTGGTCAGGCGCAGAATCTCTTCCGGATTAATACCGTCCACACTGATTGGCAGATAAAAGGGCACAAACATATCTCTGATTTCATAATACTCCTCCATGGTAAGGAGCTCCTTCTTCCAGGAGATATAAGCGGCGGCTACCGCCCCTAAGGCCACACATTCCCCATGGTACAGCTTAAAGTCCTTTGCCTTTTCAATGGCATGGCCGATAGTATGCCCAAAATTTAACAGGGCTCTGTCTCCCTTTTCCGTAGGGTCCTTCTCCACCACAAGCTTCTTTATGGAACAGCTCCGCACCAGCATCTCCTCCAGCGTATCCAAATCCCTCTCGCAGATTTCATACATCTTATCAATCAGCCACTCATAAAAGCCGGCGTCCTTAATCAGCCCATGTTTCATCACCTCGCCAAAGCCCGAGAAAAACTGTCTGTCGCTCAGACTCTTCAGCACCTGAAAATTCATATATACCAGACGGGGCATTTTGAATGCGCCCACCATATTCTTATAGCTGTCAAAATCCACGCCGGTCTTACCTCCGATGGAGCTGTCAGCCTGTGCCAGAAGGGTCGTGGGTATCTGAATGAAATCAATACCGCGAAGATAGGTTGCAGCGGCAAAACCCGTAGTATCTCCCACTACGCCGCCTCCCAGAGCTACCAGCATATCCTTTCGCTCATAACCCTCCTGAATCAAATGCGTGTACAGCTCTCTCACCGTATCGAGATTTTTCTGTGCCTCTCCCGCAGGAAATACAAACTTGGTTACCTTTTTGCAGCATTTTTCAAGAACAGTCCTTACCTCTTCGCTGTACAGACCGTCCACCGTGGAATCTGTGACGATGCAGAGCTTTCTGTCCCCGGTTTCCAGAGCAGCCAGTTCTTCCTCCAATTCTTCAAAGGATTTTGTAAAAATAATATCGTAGCAGGGCTTTTTATCCTTTAACACCGGTAATCTCTGTGCCATTTTGCTTTCTCCTTTTCAAAAAGACTTCCCGCCTGATATAGCGGGAAGCTGTATTTTTTGTATTTCGCTTATATTCCGTTATTAATCGGAGCGTCAAAGGCGCCTCCGAAAATATCCTGTATATCCCCTGAAATATCCACACTCGCCGGCGTAATGATAAAAATATAATGAGAGATTTTCTGTAAATTACCGGATATGGCAAAGCAGGAGCCTGATGTAAAATCGATAATTCTCTGAGCGATATCCACGTCCAGCCCTTCCAGATTCAACACTACCGTCCTGTTGGCAAGCAATGTCTCCGTTATCTCCCTTGCATCCTCCACAGATGTGGGACGAATCACACAAACCTCCATGCCATTTCCCTGGATTTTGCGGGAAGCGCTTTGTCTGATAGGAGTGACCTTGGGCTGAATTGCCGCCTTTTTGGGCAGCTTATCCTCGTATTCCAAATCCTTTGACACTGTATTTTTTCTGGGAGCTGCAGGAATTTCTACCTCATCGTCATCCAGATAATCGTCCTCGTAAAACTCTTCATCCTCGTCATTCAACTTCATGTAGTTCAAGAACTTATCCATCACACCCATCTACTATTCTCCTTCTTTTATGTAGTTTCGCTCTCCGAAAATACCTGTGCCCACCCGTACATAGGCGGCGCCCTCCTCCACGGCAACCGTATAATCGCCTGTCATGCCCATAGACAAAGTATTCATAGAAACATTATCAATGTTTTTCTCCATGATGTCAACAGACAAATGCTTCAGGCCCCGAAAATATTCTCTGTTTTCCTCCGCATCGGCCGTAATCGGCGCAACCGTCATCAGCCCCTCAACAGAAATACCGGGAAGCGCCGCTATCCTTTCCACCAGCGCCGGGGCCTCCTCTCTGGACACACCAAACTTGCTCTCCTCATCCGCCATATTGACTTCAATCAGTATCTTCACCTTTACGCCCTTTTTCAACGCCTCCCTGCTGATTTCCTCCGCCAGGCGGTAAGAATCCACACTATGTATCATATATACCTTATCTACGATATATTTTACCTTGTTCCGCTGTAAATGTCCAATCATATGAAAGCGAACATCCTCCGGCATATGGGGGATTTTATCCACAAGCTCCTGCACCCTGTTTTCACCAAAGTCCCTGGCTCCCGCCTCATAAGCCTCCAGCAGCATCGGCAGAGGCTTTGTCTTACTGACTGCAATCAGCGTCACCTCCCCGGAATTACGTCCGCTTCTCTCACAGGCCTTCTGTATATCGGCCTCCACCTGTCTAAGATTATCTCTAATCATCTTTCCTCTCATTCCCACCGCCCAAACGGTTATTCATTGATAAACTGGTCGTCGCTTACCGCCGCTGCATCCAGCACGATATAATCATATACATTTAACCCGTAACGGGTATTAGCCTTCACAATGGCATATTCCTCATTTTTATACAATATATTAATTTCCTTGAAATCCGCATAACCCTTGTTCATATTGTACACGCCAATCAGCGTGGCCCGCCGGCTTACCGTATAAGTCTCCTGACTGTCCAGCTTGTACAGCACATTCCCTGCCGACAGCTGAGAGGCGTCCAGATAATACTCTTCATTCTCCTCGTCATAGCTGTATACATCCGTACTTACAAACTCACTGGAAATCGTGCCATCCTCCAGATAACACTGGCGTATCACGCCGCTTTTGCCATTCTCTCCTTCTGTTATCAGAAAGTCCTTTTTTATCAGGAAAAACTCTTTTTCTATGATAGAGGAAACCGGTATCTTAAGACCTGTTTCATCATGCGTAACCAGCTCTACATCCAGGAATCTGTCGGAGATAAAGGTAATCATGGAATTATTAAAATCCAGACGTAGAAAAGTGTTTCCGTCGCTGCCGTGCAACAGACTGACCTGTCCCCAGGATTCATACTGATTCGACAGAAAGCGCACCTTTATATATTCTTCCTCCAAAAGAGTCCTGCCCCGCTCCTCATCAACAGGTATCACCAGCGACCACTCTTCGTCCAGGGAGAGCTTGTACGCCGGCTCGCCCGCCGCTATCAACTCATTGCCCAGAATCTGCTTTTTCTCATATTCCTTTTCGTCAAATACCGCTTTTGTCACGTCCTCGGCCTTCAAATTCTCATAACCGTCCGTCCAGTAAGCCACAATACCGGTATTATGGGCGCGGTTATAGTTTATCACATTGCCTCCGGCTTCGTCGCTCATATTTTCAATGCTCTTCAGCATATTTACATTGGCTATTTTCAGTACTGTATTCTTCAGCGAACGCTTAAAATCATAGGTATTACCAAATTGCTGTTCGTCGAAGCCATGTACAAAATTAACAATTTCATTTCGGAACTCCCGCAATTCTTTATCGCTTAGGGATGCCGCGCTAAACGCTCCCGTTTCTATATAGCTGTTTAATCTGCCGGCCTCGTCTATCGTATAGACCAAATCCCCTACGGCAACCCGCTCGCCCTCATAGGCAAAATAGTTAATATATCCTGCTGAATCCGTATTTACCACAGTCTCATTGCGAAGTACAATCCCTCTGCAGATATTGTTTACGGCCAGAGAACCTTCCTTTACCTCATATCTCACAATACGGCTTGTCTGGAAATAGGATATCACTCCATAGACCACATAGAAGAATACCACCGCAAAAATAACCATTCCGATATTGATATTCAATGGTTTTCTGTATTTTTTTATTTTGCTGCGCTGCTTTGCCAAATTAAAAACTGCCTCCGAATTATCAATGAAAAGCCTCGGTCTTTTCTCCGAGGCTTCTCATCTGTTTTTCATATAATCACAAACCTGTTACAGGGAAATAATCACCTTATCTTTCAAATCTTCAGAAAGCTCTGCTTCATCAATGGATACGCTCAATATAAAATCTATGCCGAATTTCTCACTTATCTTATCCAGCTTTTTGATAGCGTCCGTGGGGTCGGCGTCCTGCAGACCGGATATCTTCAGAAAGCTGTCAAAATACATCTGCTGTAAATCATGGTCCTGCGAAATAATACCGCATACAAAGCCTGCAAATACATCGCTGTTGTCAATTATGTACTGTGAAACATCTATCAGACGAACCTTGTTGTTCAGTTCATACATATGCTTGGTACTCTTATCCAGATATACAATATTACCTGCTGTTTTTTGTACTTCACTATTCACTTTATCCAGTAACTGTTTTGTCTTGCCCTTGCCCTTCTTCCCTACAATCAACTGCACCATTGGTATATCCTCCTATAGTATATTGATGAAATGCTTCTTTCAATCTACTTCTATTATAAGTTATCCGAAGCCAAAAAACAACCACTATTTATTAATCTCGCCCAACAAATCCACCATCTCCTGATAGAGAATATCACTCTCCTCGCTCTGAAGAATCACGGAAATATAAGGCGCTCCGGCCGCATCCTTAGACAGAAGCATCAGACAATGCCCCGCCGCACTGGTGGTTCCGGTTTTACCCCCAATAATATTTATATTTTCAGGCGCCTGAAAATGTCCCCGAAAGAACCGATTCGTACTCTCAAAGTTCAGCTCCTTACCGGCGCCGTTCTGGTCGTAATAGGTCATCTGATAAGAGGTCTTATGAATAATCTCGGTAAATTTATCATAATGCATGGCCTCATTCAACATCAGATAAAGGTCATAGGCCGTGGAATAATGCTCCGTATCGGTAAGGCCATGGGGATTAGTAAAATGCGTATTGGTAGCCCCCAAAAGACCGGCCTCCTCATTCATCAACTCTACAAAATGCTCCACCGTGCCCCCCACATTCTCGGCAATCAGCATGGCCACATCATTCGCCGAATAAATCAGCAGAACATGCAGAGCCTGCTCCAATGTCATGGTATCGCCGGTCTTGATACCGCACAGCTGGGCGCCGGACTCCGTAATCTTCACATTGTCCGTAGCGGTCAGTATCTGTTCAAGCGAACCGTTTTTAAGCGCCACAAGCGCCGTCATCACCTTCGTCAGGCTTGCGGGGTTCAGCTTCTCATGCGCCCCCTTTGCATATAATGTCTCTTTGTCGTTTACATCAAAAAGTACGGCTGCCGTGGCCTGGGACATATCAATGCTTTCCGGATTTATATTTCCGGAGACGACGCATAAATCCGAGGCAAAGGGCTTCGCCCTGTCCTCCTCTCCTCCCGCTATAATATGAAAACCTCCCATTTGAGCATTGCTGTCATAGGGCATGTCATATTTCAGCCGTCCGCAGCCTCCCAGAGTAATCGCCACACACAGAAAGCCCGCCAAAATAGTTTTTCTATTTGTACATTTCACGCCACTCTAAATCTCCTCTGTCCAGGGACTTGATTAACAGTTCCGCGCTAGCCAGATTCGTCGCTAACGGTATATTATGAATATCACAAAGCTTTACTACATTATTTACATCCGGCTCATGGGACTTGGGGGTCAGAGGATCTCTCAAAAAAATAACCAAATCCATCTGATTATGCTCAATCTGAGCTCCTATCTGCTGCTCGCCCCCCAGATGGCCCGCCAGAAATTTATGAATATTTAAATTGGTAACCTCCTCAATCAATCTGCCCGTAGTGCCTGTGGCATACAAATCATTTTTGCTTAAAATCCCACGATACGCAATACAGAAATTCTGCATCAGCTTCTTCTTTGCATCATGTGCAATCAATGCAATATTCATACGACAACCCTCTCTCCGTTTTATTAATTTCTCTTTGCCTGCAGTCTGATATTTATGACAAACCCCATCCCGATAAACAGACTCATCAGCGAAGTCAATCCGTAGCTCACAAAAGGCAGCGGCAGACCTGTATTCGGCAGAATAAAGGTAGCGACTCCAATATTGAAAAAGCCCTGAAAGGCCACAATGCCTCCCACTCCCGCGGCAATAATCTGCCCGGCCAGATCCTTCGCCTTTCTGGCAGCCGATAAGCATTCCAGCGATATCCCTATCAACAGAATAATAACCGTAATACTTCCCTTAAAGCCGAATTCCTCGCCGATTACCGCAAAAATAAAATCTGTCTGGGCTTCCGAAATAAAATTGCCGTTTTTTACTGAGGTAATCTCATTGTTTCGATAGCCCTTTCCGTCCAGCTGTCCCGAACCGATAGCCATCACCGAATTTAACTGCTGATAGGCCTCCGCCGTAGCATACTCATCCGGATTGATAAAGGCAAACAGACGATTCTGCTGAAATCCCTGCAGTATCTTGCTGTCCGGCTGCAGCGCCAGTGACACCACCACAATCAAAGCCGGAACCATAACGGCCGCCACGCCGAAAATAATTTTATAGCTGATGCCGCCCGCATACATAATCACACAGAATATCACAATGAGTACGATGCTGGTGGATAAATCAGGCTGCTTAAAAACCATGGCCCCCGGTATCAATATCAGTAAGACACAGCCGCCGATAATCTTGAAGGAATTTATCTTTTCCTTATATTTCATAATAAACTGTGCAAAGAATAAAATCAACAAAATTTTAGCAGTTTCTGAAGGCTGAAAGCGAAGTCCTCCGATTTCCAGCCAACGCTGCGCGCCCAACCGTCCGTCGTCCCCAACCAGCAGTACCGCCGCCAGAAGCCCCAGATTCCCCAGATACATTAACCAGTAAAATTTCAGGAAAAATGAATAATTAAAAAAGGACAGAACAATCATAATCACCGCGCCGGCAATCACACCATAAAGCTGTTTCTCCATCAGTGACGGCTCGGCGCTTCCGATTGCCATGACGCCGATGCCCGCAAGCATCAGCACCATGATAATCAGCTTAAAATTATAATCCCGTATTTTATATCGCTTAAACATAGCTGCCTTTCTTTTTTTGAGCTATTTATGGAGGTCCAAAATCGGAATATTGGCATACAGCATCGGATTACGGCTGCCTCTGCCCTTTCCTCCCTTTTTCGCATTGATTTGGATATCCATATTTTCAGCATCTATCTTCATGTACTTGGATATTACCTTGGCAATATCCGCTTTTATCAGCTCCATCATCTCCGGTGAACAATTCACACGGTCCGAAATCAATAATATCTTCAATCTATCCTTCGCGACCTGACAGGAGCTCTTCTTACGAAAGAAATTTCTCATAATCCGCCTCCTTATACTTTGTGAAAAATACCGGTTACTCTGGCCAGGAAAGATATCCCCCGTTCAAAATTTGCGAAAGGAACTTCCTTGCCCAGGAGTCTTTCCACTACATTGGCATACGCCTGCCCTGCAGGCGAGGCATTCCCCACCAGCGGTTCTCCCTGATTGGTTGCCACTACTACATTCTCGTCATCCGGCACAACGCCGATTAACGGTATGCCCAAAATATCCACAACATCCGAGACGGACATCATATCTCCCCGCTTCACCATATCGATTCTCATACGATTGATAATCAAATCCATCTGGGTAAAGCCATTGGCCTCCAGAAGCCCGATAATCCTGTCTGCATCCCGAATGGCCGATACCTCCGGAGTTGTCACCACCAGCGCACGCTGAGCTCCTGCGATAGCATTCTGAAAGCCCTGCTCAATTCCCGCCGGACAATCCAGAATAATATAATCAAACTGCTCCTTTAAATGGTCGATTACCTTTACCATCTGCCCGGGTGATACCGAGGATTTGTCCCTGGTCTGCGCCGAGGGCATCAGATACAGCCCCGGGTGGCGCTTGTCCCGAATCAGAGCCTGCTTCACCCGGCAGTTTCCCTCCACCACATCCACCAGATTGTAGACGATGCGGTTCTCCAGACCCATGACTACATCCAGATTCCTCAGGCCGATATCCGTATCAATCAGACAGACTTTTTTCCCCTGCTTTGCCAGACCGGTTCCTACGTTTGCAGATGTGGTGGTCTTACCCACACCGCCTTTTCCTGATGTGACGACAATAACATTACTCTCCATACTTTTCCTCCATTCAAGATATATTATAATGTCGTCTCCTGAGGTTAAAAAGAACTCAGTAAATCTTTGGTAAGCGGTTCAACTACGATTCTGTTGTTCTTTACATAGGCTGTTTTCGGCTGTATTTTAGGGCGTATGCCCCACTTTGGCTGTCTGGTGCTTTTATATTTGAAATCGCCGATTTTTAAGGTCTCCGGCTCCATTTCAAGCGCTGCTACAAATGCGTTCTCCTGCCCGTTTGCTCCGGCGTAGGCCTCCCCGTATAATCCGCCCAGCACAATAATATTTTTGGCGGAAACAATGGCGCTTCCGGGATATACATCCCCCATGATAACAATACTGTTTTCCGTCTCGAGGGTCTCGTTGTTTTTCAGCGTCCCCCGGTAAAACTGCCCCTCGTCTCCCCGGGTCAGCTTCTTCTCCATATGCTGAAGCGCCTTGATAAAATTCTTGTTTGTCTCCTCGTCATGTCCCACAAGACAGACGATATTCAAATCGCTGTTTCTTTTTATGGTGTCCAATATCAGTATTTCCTCTGTATCGCTCACCTCCCTGCCCTCAATGGACAAGGCCATACTGGCATTCTTAAAAAAGCTCCTTGCCTCAGAAAATTTAAAAGCAAGCTCCTCTATAATCTCCTGAAACGGAACATCCTCCTTCAGGTGCAGCATAATGCCATTGGGAAAGCTTTTAATCAGCACAGAATCCTTCATGCCATACCTCCTTTGTTCTACATTTCGTTTGAGATGCCGCCATCCGGTCTGTCGGCAGTACCCGTAATCAGCTCCTCTTCCTCGACAAGCCCATAATAATACTTGATAATATCTCTGGTGGCCTGGGCTGCATGGTCCGATGAATACCCAAAAGGAATCCTTGTCACCACGCCTATTTCCGGCTGCTCATAGGGCGCATAACACACAAACAGCGCATGGTTGGGACGGGATTTGGTCTGCTCCGCCGTACCCGTCTTGCCGGCCACCTCCACTGCAAGGTTCCTGAAATATGTCTTGTTCTGTACCACCTGGCGCATCCCGTAATGAATGGCGTTCCAGTAGCTTTCAGGCATTTCAATGGTATTCCTCACCTCGGCCTGATAGTCCACCAGTGTATTTCCCTCTGCGTCAGCAACCCTGTCCAGTAAGGTCAGATTATAGCAGGTGCCGGAATTGGCCACTGTGGAAATATATCTGGCAAGACCTATGGTGGTGTAGCTGTTTGTTCCCTGGCCGATGGCGGAACGCACCGGATCCATATCGGATACCTCGGGGAGCGCTTCCGTAATCTCCACGCCGGATTTCTCCGTCAGCCCATACATATCGGCATATTTATAAAGCGTATTAAGACCGCTTTCATCACTGTAGGTTCCCGTTCGGGTCGCCAGGCTGTAACCCAGATGATAGAAGAAATAGTTACAGGAATCCCGAATGGCCGTCACTACCGTCTCGTTTCCGTGTCCGCTTACCCTCCAGCACCGCGGAGAAGGCGTAATTTCCGTAAAGGTTCCCACGCAATTCACCTTGTTCGTCAGATTGATAACGCCCTCCATCAGACCCGCCGTGGCGGAAACCATCTTGAAGGTAGAACCCGGCGCCGCCTTATACTGGGTCGCATAATTATTCCAGGGATAGGATTTGTCCGCATTCAGCTTTGCATAATATTCCGCATCGATGGAATTTGCCATCTTGTTATTGTCATAGCCCGGATAAGACACCATAGCCAGTACCGCCCCGGTATTCACATCCGTAATAACCACCGAGGCATTACAGGGGTCCAGCGCCAGCTGGGCCGGCGTGATATCCAGATGATCCACCCTGTTTTTCATAAACTGATAGGCTGTCATTTTTCCGCCAAACAACGCTTCCTCATCCGCCAGCGGAATCTCCACGGCATTCTGCTCGCAGAGAATCATACAAATCTGTTTTCCGCTGATAATATCATTCAAAAGCATATATTTATAAAAACGCTTCTGAAATTCCGTATTATTTTCTATCATCTCAATGATATAGTCCAAAAGCTTCTCGTAAATCTCATCAGAATCCGAATACTGCGAATCGGGCTTGAGCTTGCCCACGTCTATCCAGTTTTTCGCGATACAGTATTTCAGGTATTCCCCGAGGCTGATTACCTCGTCCTGGGCCCATGCCTTATGGGTGGCGTCCTCGCTGTCCACCAGCTCCGACATAATCACACCGTTGCGATTCAGCAATGTTACGATATTACTCTGATAAACCTGATATTCCTTGCTCAGCTTTTTATAAGGCGTCAGCTTGTCCGTCAGCTCCTGTCTGAGTCCCTCATAAATTCCGTCCTTATACTCCAGATATTGTTCATAGACCTCTTTCTCGACTGTCCCTGCCTTTTCATCGGCAAAATGTCTGATATCGATTACGCTGTTATTGATAACAGCAAAATACACATCATAAATCGGTATTTTAATATCCGCGCTTCCCGAATTTTCTCCCGCCTTATATTCCTTCGCATTAATAATCTTGTCGGATACAAGTCCTGCCAGCTTCTGCTCCATGATATTGTAAACCGCAATCGTAAGATCCTTGTCAATCGTAAGATATACGTCCTTGCCGGCCTCCGCCTCCTTGTGCTCTAAGATGGTAATCACCTTACCCATATTGTCCACGATGACTTCCTCGCTTCCCTTATTTC
This sequence comes from Roseburia sp., assembly GCA_023667765.1. GTDB lineage: Bacteria > Bacillota > Clostridia > Lachnospirales > Lachnospiraceae > Acetatifactor. The sequence goes on from JAMOZS010000005.1 coordinate 69,342, forward strand.
CCTGAAGCGTCGTTTCCATATAAGCCTCGATACCGCTCTTTCCCACAACATCATTCAGCTGATAGGTGTCCTCGTCTCCCCCCTCCGCCACGACTCTCTCGTTTAATTCCGTCAACTCCTCGGAGGAAATCTTACCTGTATAACCCAGCACATGGGCAAAATAAGTGCTGTCCACATAGCGCCGCACCGTATCCTCCACAATGGACACTCCGGGCAGCTGTGCGGCATTCTCCATAATGACAGCAACGGTTTTGTCGCTGACATTGGTGGCAACCGTAGTGCCGATATACTTGCGGTAAGAGGTCAGATTCATGGCATATCGAATGGTCACCATTTTCAGCCAGTCTTTTTTACTGTAGCCCTTTCCGGGTATGAAAGCGCTGCCCGAATCGCCCTCCGTCTCATAATCTCCAATCGCAAAGCCGGTGCCCTTATTGCGGCTCATATGCTCCATCAGCTCCTGGGCGGTAGAGGTACGCTCGTCATCCTCCAGCTCGTCAATGGTCTTGTAACCATATACATCTGCCAGAAAACGAAGGAGGCTTGTCCCTTCCACCGTATAGATGAAGCCTCCATCCTCATCCAATGCAATCTTAAAGTCCGAAATCACATTATCCCCGTTTTTTTCTATCATCTGTATCAGCTGATAGATAGTGGCGTTCATATTTTGGTTTTTATATTTATTTGTCTCAAAAACATCCTCTATTTTCACGGAATAAGCCAGCTCATTATAAGCCAGTATTTCACCGTTTCTGTCCAGAATATTTCCTCTGGTACTGGCAATATCCCTTGTCTTTTCCGTCATCAGTATAAATTCATTTAAGTATTCCTCGCCGTTTACAATCTGCAGGCCGAAGCAGCGATAAATCAAAATCCCCCCCATACAGAAAAAAAACAGGGCCAGTATCGTCATTCGGCTTGTAAGAATACTGATAAACTTATCTCTTAAATCATCAAACAAATTTCTGCGCTCTCCTTTTTTCTCTCGCCTCCAGCATTTTGTTCAGCTTCAGCACCAACGGATATAAAAACAAAGTGACTATTATCGTATACAATACCTCGGGCAGTATTACATGCATCAGATACCAGCCCACATCAAACCTTTCCTTTAACAAAAACAGCAGGATATAACAGAGCATGCCATAGGACAAATCGCTGACGCTGATTAAAGCCAGCGGAAGCTTGATATCCTCAGGGTAGAAAATCCGGCTGAATTTTCCGTTCAAAAAACCTATGTACATCAAAAACAGGGCATACAGACCCAGAATTTCACCATAGAACACATCGCTCAAAAGTCCGGAGACAAAACCGATTACCAGTCCCTCCTTCTCTCCCCGCATAAATCCGAACGCGGCGGTGATGATAATCATCAGATTCGGAATGATTCCTCCCAGAGAAAGGCTGGTAAAGACACTGCTCTGTAATATAAAACAGGCCAATATTGTAATTGTCACGATTACCTTTCTTAGCATAGCATCTCCACCATTATTCTTCTATCTGCTGTTTTAAGTCCGTGATTACCAGGACCTCGCTCAAATGCTCAAAATCTACTGCCGGCGTCAGATAACCTGATTTCGTCAGATTATTATTGTCCCGGTTAATCGTCTGAATGAAACCTATCAATATACCCGGCAGATATTTATCACTGATATCGGAGGTCACTATCTTGTCCCCCTCGCTCACCTCGTCCCTGCTGTCAACCAGCTTACTGAAGGAAATCACTCCCTCGCTCATAAGCTGCAGACTGCCCGACACCATCAGCTTATCCTCCGTGGCCAGCGTCATACCGCTCACATTGCTGTTGTCAGAGATAATAGCGGTAACCTTTGCCCAGTTGGGCCCCAGCGTCGTTATCCTGCCTACCAGACCTCCTCCGGCAATCACATTCATGTCCTCCGACAGCCCGTCCTTTGTTCCCTTATCTATCGTAAAGGAGGAGTACCAGTTGCCGGAATCTCTGGCGATAATGCGGGCCCCCACCTTATGATACTCTCCATACTGTTCATCCAGCTCCACCAGCTGCCGCAGCTTATTCAGCTCATATTTATCCTGCTGTAATAAAGTATTTTCTTCCGTGAGCCGGGCCACCTGCTCCTTAAGAGCCGCATTCTCCTGCAGCAGATTCCGCACCTGAGCCAATTCCTCAGTCCTGCCGGCCAGCCATTCTCCCGCCCTGCTGATGCCCTGCTCAAAGGGCACCACGATATATCCAAACACAGTATTGAACGGCTGATTGAATACCGTTGTGCCGAAGGTAATCAGCATCATGACCGTACACAGAATCGTTAAAATAAAAAGGAGATATTTACTTGGTATCGTAAACCTCTCCCCTTTTCTTTTTACTATCGGGCTCATTTACTCATCCCTTCAATCGCATAAGATACAGATTTATAATTATCATCTTTAATGATTTTGGCAAGTCCCGCAGCCACGCTGGTAAGCGGCTCCGCAGCAATATTTACCGCCAGACCCGTACCTGTGGCGATACGGTCCGCCAGATGACTCACCTGAGAAGCTCCGCCTGTCAGATAAATGCCATGACGATAGATATCCGCTGCCAGCTCAGGAGGCGTACGCTCCAAAATCACTTTTACATTATCCACTATTGTATTAAAATGCTCCTCCAGGCACTCCACCACCAGCTTCGTGGGAATTTCTCTCTCCACAGGAAGTCCCGTCACAATGTCACGGCCGTATACCACGGCGCCATTACCTTCCTCCTCCAGCTGCTTAAGGGAAATCTTCACCATCTCTGCGGTCTTCCCGCCGATAATCAGAGAAAATTCTCTTCTTACGGCCGCCCTGATAGCTTCGTCAAAACGCATGCCGCCCACTTTAATCAGACGGCTCAGCACAATGCCTCCCAGAGACAATATGGAAATTTCCGTAGTCTCATAGCCTGCATTTACCACCAGTACACCCTGAGAGTTCTTCACATCGATATCCATTCCAAGGCCGTCCGCCACAGCCTTCTCCACCACCATAATTTTTTTGGCCTTCACATTGGCGTCCTTTACCAAATCGTAAAAGGCCCTTTTTTCCACCTCCGTCACATCGGTAGGTACTGCGATAATAAATTCTGCAGGCTTTAAATTCCCCTTCTGCAGGTCGCTGATAAAATACCTGATTAAGGTCTCCATATTCTTAATATCTGCAATCACTCCATTGGAAAGCGGATAGGAAATACGAATATTGCCGGGAGCTTTCTCATACATTTCAAAAGCAGAGTCCCCGTAAGCAAACAGTATATTCTTGTTCTCGATGGCAATCATATTTTTCTCCACAAATATCTTGTCATCATTCCTGTCATAAATTTTAATATTGTTCGTACCAAGGTCGATACCAAAAGCATTATTAGCCAATGTACTGACTCCTTTCCATTTCTCTAAAGCTAGTATACCTGTTATCACCGATAATAATGTGGTCCAGGAGCGGGATTCCCAATTTTTCTCCCATCTCCTTTACGATAAGCGTCATGTCCCTGTCCGCCTTGCTGGGCGTCGAATCCCCGCTGGGATGATTGTGAAGCAAAATGATGCTCACCGCCTTGTACTGTAATGCCGCCAGAAAAATCTCCCGGGGAGAGATTAAAGACATTTTCACACTCCCGTCAGACAGCTTCTGTTCCCTTATAAGCTGCCCCTTGGCGTCCAGACAGACCAGATAAACGCATTCCGTCTCCCGATGCCTGAGCTTCTCCATGTAATACCGGGCAACCGACCCGGCGTCCTGAAAGACCAGCCCCTGTTTTGCATTGGCTCTGCTCATGCGCAGAGAAAGCTCCGTAAGACATTTTAGTTTTACCGCCTTTACCATGCCGATTCCCTTAATGCTTGTCAGTTCCTCCAATGAGACATCATAAAGCCCCAAAAGGCCCTCCCTTGGGTATTTCCCTAAAGACAGCACCTCTGCCGCAAGCTCCTGGGCGCTTAAATCTTTTGTCCCCGTACGGATAATAATGGCAAGCAGCTCACTCTCCGTAAGGCTCTCTGCGCCGAAGCGCAAAAATTTTTCGTAAGGCATATCCTGCTTTGTCTGCGTCATACGTCTCCTTCTACCTTCTCCGACGTATTTCCTAACGAATAAATTTATATACCGCCAATGCGATTATCACCCCCAGAACACTGGCAATCGTAATGTGTATACTCAATCCGAAGGTCAAAACGATAAAGCCCATATCCAGCACTACCGGAGCGCTTAAGCCGAAGGACTGGCCATAGTTCAGAAAGCTACCCTCAAAATATGTGCCTATAAAACGGCCAATCACAAAACCCACCAAAATCAGGAGTACCAATACCCAATTTACTCTCTTCAAGGTTAACCTCATTCCTGCGCTGTTTCCTGCAATGTTTCTTCTGTATTTTACAAAAGCCGCCTTTCCTGTTTATCGGAAAGTTTCCTGCCCATCGGAAAGTTTTTTGTTCATCCCCCAAAAAAAGCTTCTGTCTCATACGCCTTTATATACTACCACAAATTTCCGGCTGTGTACACAAAATTCATGGATTTTATTTTGCGTTTTTTCTACAAATGCCGCCAGCAATCGTCTCACCCCGGCGATTTTCCATCCCTGTTTTGCCTCTCACAGCGTTATAACTCCCCTATCCGTCAAAGCCTGCAGAGACTTCAATATGCCAAATTTCGCATGCTCCCAGGTAAGCCCTCCCTGGAAATAGACGGCATAGGGCGGTTTCATGGGGCCGTCCGCCGAAAGCTCGATGGAGGAGCCTGACACAAAGGCTCCCGCCGCCATAATAACCTTTGCGTCATAACCGGGCATATCCCAGGGCTCCGGCGTCACATGGCTGTCCACCGGCGCCGCCGCCTGAATCCCCTGGCAGAAAGCCATTACCCCCTCCGGGGTGCCGAAAGTTACCGCCTGAATAATGTCATGCCTGGATTCGCTGCCATTGGGAACTACGCCAAGGCCCAGTCCTTCATAAAGATTTGCCGCAAAAACCGCTCCCTTCAGAGCGCCCGCCGTCACTGTGGGCGCCAGGAAAAGGCCCTGATAAAAAGCCGGCAAAATCCCCAAAGAAGCGCCCACCTCCTTTCCCAGGCCGGGACTGGTCAGACGGCAGGACGCATTCTCCACACATTCCCTCTTGCCGGCGATATAACCGCCGATAGGCGCAAGACCTCCTCCCGGATTTTTAATCAGGGAGCCCACTACCATATCCGCCCCTACATCGGAGGGCTCCGTCAGCTCCACAAACTCCCCATAACAATTATCCACCATACAGATGACATCCGGTTTTATATCTTTAATAAAAGCAATCAATTCCCCGATTCTTGATACGGATAAAGTCGGCCTGGTCTGATAACCCTTGGAACGCTGTATTGTGACCAGACGGGTTCTCTCGTTCAAAGCCTTTTTGATATTCTCATAATCAAAGCTCCCGTCCTCACGCAAATCCACCTGCCGATAGCTTATCCCATACTCCGCCAGCGACCCTCTGGAGGGACGAATGCCGATAACCTCCTCCAGCGTATCGTAGGGCTTTCCCACCGGGGAAAGCAGCTCGTCCCCGGGACGCAGATTACTCATCAGCGCCAATGCCAACGCATGAGTGCCGCAGGTAATTTGGGGACGCACCAGCGCATCCTCCGTGTGAAATACATCCGCATAGACGGATTCCAAAGTATCCCTCCCCAAATCATTATAGCCATATCCTGTGGTTCCAAGCAGACAGGCCTCGCTGACCTGATTTTTCTGCATGGCTTTTAAGACCTTCAGCTGATTGTATTCGGCCACCCTGTCAATCTGTTCAAAGCGCTCCCTTAAGTCCGTCAGAACGGCGGCTCCGTAGTCATATACCTTCTTAGAAATCCCCATTTCCCGATACATCTTTTCCGGGGAACCTATCTGCTTATCCTCTGTCATACTTCTTCCTCCTAAAGCCCTCGTACCATCCTCTGCTGCACTAAGGCCTCTTTTCGTCTTATTCTATGATTCCCTTTTCCCGTAGCTTCTCCAACATAAACAGAAGCAGCGCCTCCTCCTGATGCTCTCCCGGAAAATCCTGTCTGTCCAGCCAGATAACCTCCTTCTCCCGTCGAAACCAGGTCAGCTGCCTCTTTGCAAAATGACGGGTGTCCCGCTTAATCAGGCTGACCGCCTCCCCCAGCGTGCATTCCCCCTCCAGATAACTTAAGATTTCTTTATAGCCAAGCCCCTGCATAGAGACAAGCGTCCGGTCACAGCCCATTCCTTTAAGCCTGCGTACCTCCTCCACCAGCCCCTGTTCAAGCATTTCCTCCACTCTCTCGTCAATACGCCGATAAAGCCTTTCCCTTTCATCATTCAGCACAAAATAGCAGGAAAGATAGGCGCTCTCCTTCTTCCTTTCCTGTTCGTTATGCTGTGAAATACGCTCTCCGGTCAAATGATAATATTCCAGCGCCCGGATGGTACGCTTGATATTATTCTGATGAATCGCCTCCGCCGAAGCCGGGTCCACCTCCCTCAGCATTTCATGCAGCTTTTCCGCGCCCTTTTCTTCAGCCAGCCTTTCCAGCTCCCTGCGGTACTCCGTGTTCTCCTCATTCTCCGTAAAATCAATATCGTTTAACACCGCCTGTATATAAAAGCCCGTGCCCCCTGTCAATATGGGAATATGCCCCCGCCCATAAATCCCTGCAAGGCACTCTCTGCACAATCTCTGGAATACCACCACATTAAATTCCTCCCAGGGTTTTAACACATTGATTAAATGATGGGGAACCCCCTGCATCTGCTCCTCTGTAATCTTAGCCGAGCCGATATCCATATATTCATATACCTGCATGGAATCGGCAGATAAAATCTCGCCCTTTACCGCCTTAGCCAGCGCTATGGAAAGCTTTGTTTTGCCCACAGCCGTAGGACCTGTCAGGACAATCATCTTCTTTTTGGACAAATCCATGCTTCACTCCTTCCACGCCGGATATTGATAATATCAATATCAGATATTGTCAATATCATACAATACGCTTAAATTTCTTTTCCATCTCGTATTTGGATATTGTTATAATAGTCGGCCTTCCATGGGGACAATGATACGGGTTTTCCAGTGTAAGAAGCTCGTCTATCAGTCTGTCCGCTTCCTCAAAGCTTAAACGGTTATTTCCCTTTACCGCAGCCTTACAGGACATGGAGGCAAGCTTTTCCTCCACCACTCTGGGATGATTCCTGTTTACGCCCTCCGCCAGCTCGTCCAATACCTCCAGAAACATCTCCCGCTCGCTGCAGCCGTATAAATCCACCGGCACGCTGCGCAGCGCATACTCATTTCCGCCAAACTCCTCTATTTCAAAACCCAGCTTGCAAAAAACCTCCAGATAATCCCTTAATACGGTCTCCTCCTGTCCGCTTAAGCTGACAATGACCGGCGGCATCAGCGCCTGAGAGACCACCGCCTTCTCCCTATACTGTTTCATCAAACGCTCATATTTAACCTTTTCATGAGCCGCATGCTGGTCTATAATGAACAGCTTATCCTCAAACTGTATCATCCAATAGGTATCGAACACCTGCCCTATCATGCGGTAACGACTTCTATTCTCCACAGACAGAAGCTTCTCTTCAAAGAGATTCAACTGGCCGACGGCAACAGTCTCTGCCGCTTCCTTTACCGCTTCCTCTGCCCGCCCGGAATCAATCTCCCCAGGGACAGTACCTACAGAATCACCGTCTGGGGGAGCGACCTCCTCCACAAAAAAGTCCTGCTCCTGTTCCTGCCGTATCTCCATATCTTCCGGGGAAACCGGCTCCGCCGGTGTGTTCTTTACCCGGCTCCAGACCGGACGATTCACAAATTCCTGAGCCTTCGGCACCTCAGCCTGATATCTGCTCTCCTCCATCAGCCGATAGCTGCTGCTCCTTTGCGTCTCAAAGGGCTCCGGCGTACGGCTCTTACCCACGGCCTCCTGCTCTCCCTTCATCCGGCCCTCCCGCTCCTTCTCATCAGAGAGACCGCCCGACGGTATCATTTCCTTCTGATGCAAAGCGTCACTCACCACCTGCGACAGAATACCGCTCACCGCCATATTATCACTGAACCGTACGTCCATCTTGGTGGGATGGACATTTACATCCACCTCCGCCTTATCCATGGAAATATGCAGCACACACATAGGAAATTTATGCTGCATCAGATATTCCTTATAGCCCTCCTCGACAGCCTTTGCCACCACATTACTCCTGACGAATCTGCCATTGATGAAATAAATCTCAAAATTTCTGTTGGAGCGCACCAGCACAGGCTTTCCCAGATATCCCTCTACGGTAACGCCGTCCAGGGTCCCCTGCACGGGCACTATGGCATTTGCTATCTCCCGGCCGTAAATCCGATAAATCACTTCCTTTAAGTCCCCGTTTCCCGAGGTATGAAAGCGCATCTGTCCTCCCATAACCAGCTTAAAGGAAATATCCGGCCTTGACAACGCCAGATGCTCCATTAAGTCTACGATATAGCCGCCCTCCGTAGCCGGCTGCTTCAAAAATTTACGACGCACGGGCGTATTAAAAAAGAGACCTCGCACCAGAAAAGTAGTGCCCTCCGGCGCGCCGATTTCCTCAAATTCCTTTTCAACCGCTCCCTCTAACACGATTCGCGTACCCGTGAGCCTGTCTCTGGTCTTGGTAATCAGCTCTACCTTCGATACCGCTGCAATACTGGAAAGCGCCTCGCCTCTGAAACCTAAGCTGGAAACTCTTGACAAATCCTCCGCCGTATCGATTTTGCTGGTGGCATGGCGCAGAAAGGCCGTGCGAAGCTGCTCCTTTTCCATCCCGCTTCCGTTGTCCGTTACCCTGATGAGAGAAATGCCGCCGTCCTTTGCCTCCACCGTAATCGCTGTAGCCGATGCGTCAATGGCGTTTTCCACCAGCTCCTTTACCACGCTGGCAGGCCGTTCCACCACTTCCCCCGCAGCGATTTTATCTACTGTCTCCGAATCCAGTATATGTATCTTTGCCATGACAGATTAACCCTCCCATCTGTTCTTCAGCTTATTCTGCAAGCGATACAGGGTATTCAGCGCATCCAGTGGCGTCAGATGGGAAATGTCGATTTCCTGCAGTTCCTTCAATACATCCTCATCCTTTACCGTGTCAAACAAAGACATCTGCGCCAAATCCACTTCGTCGTACTGTACCGCCTTTTTGCTTCGCCCGTCCCCTCTGGTATCCACAGCAATGCTCTGGATTTTATTGGTAATATCATTGTCCGTAAGCTGGTTTACAAGCTCCTTGGCTCTGTCGATTACCATATCCGGCACACCGGCCAGCTTGGCCACCTGAATTCCATAGCTCTTGTCGGCGCCGCCCCTGATAATCTTACGCAGGAATACAATATCGTCTCCCCGCTCCTTCACGGCGATACAATAATTGTTCACATTGCTCATCTTATCCTCCAGCTCTGTGAGCTCATGGTAATGGGTGGCAAACAGAGTCTTTGCCCCCAGAAGCTTTTTGTTGCTGATATGCTCTATCACCGCCCAGGCAATAGACAGACCGTCAAAGGTAGAGGTCCCCCGGCCGATTTCATCTAATATCAGCAGACTGTCCGAGGTGGCATTGCGCAGAATATTAGCCACCTCATTCATCTCCACCATAAAAGTGGACTGACCGCTGGCCAAATCATCGGAAGCTCCCACACGGGTGAATATCCTGTCCACAATACCGATATCCGCACTTTTTGCGGGTACAAAGCTTCCTATCTGGGCCATCAGAACAATCAGAGCGCTCTGCCGCATATAGGTAGATTTTCCCGCCATATTCGGCCCCGTAATAACGCTGATACAATGCCTGCCGTTATCCAGATAGGTATCATTGGCAATAAACAAATCGCTCTCTATCATCTGTTCCACTACAGGATGGCGTCCCTCCTTTATATGGATAAGTCCTTTTTCGTTCAGTCTGGGACGCACATAGCGATTGCGCTCGGCTACCAGAGACAGGGACGCATACACATCCAGTCTGGCTATGGCCTTGGCTGTGCGCTGAATACGCTCAAGCTCCATGGCGATGGAATCTCTGATTTTACAGAACAGGTCATATTCCAGTGTCTGCAGCTTATCCTCGGCATTTAAAATCGTATCCTCCAGCTCCTTTAAGCGGGGCGTCATATAACGCTCTGCATTCGCCAGTGTCTGCTTGCGGATATAATCCTCCGGAACCAAATCCTTATAGGAATTTGTCACCTCAAAGTAATAGCCGAATACCTTATTGTATTTTATCTTCAAATTCTTGATACCGGTACGTTCTCTGTCCTCCTCCTCAAGCTGCGCCAGCCACTGTTTTCCGTCCCGTTTGGCGCTTCTAAGCATATCTATCGTCTCGTCAAAGCCGTCCCGTATCATGCCGCCTTCCCGAATAGTGACAGGCGGCTCCTCCTCAATAGCGTCCGTAATCAGCCGACAGATATCCTCCAGACCGTCCATTTCCTCACGGGCTTTCACAAGCTCCTCCTTCTGAAAGCCGTTTAACACCGTCTTAATATGAGGTATCATCTCCAGAGAATTACGGAATGCAATCATATCCCGGGGATTGGCCGTCTTATAGGTTACCTTGGAGAGCAGCCTCTCCAAATCATACACGGGATTTAAATACTCTCTGATTTCATCCCGGGACACACTGTTTCCGTTGAGCTCCTCAATAGCGTCCAGGCGGCTTTCCATTCCGGCCTTCTCTATCAGGGGCTGTTCAATCATACTGCGGAGCAGTCTCGCCCCCATAGCCGTCTTTGTCTTATCCAGCACCCATAAAAGGGAGCCTCTCTTCTGCTTTTCCCGCAAGGTTTCCGTAAGCTCCAGATTTCTCCTGGTAGAGCCGTCCAACAGCATATATTTACTGGTCAAATAAGGATAGAGATGTGTAAAATGCTCCAGATTCGTCTTTTGGGTTTCATAAAGATACTGCAAAAGCGCCCCCGCGGCAATCATCCCCACGGGAAACTCCAAAATACCCAGTCCCATCAGCGTATTCACCTTAAAATGCTTCTGTAAGATTCTCTTACAGCCCTCGTCATCAAACATATGGGAATCCAGGCTGTTTACGGTAATATGTAATCTTCCCCTTAAATCCTCTACATCCGCTCCGCTCACCAGAAATGCCTCATTACAGATAATTTCCGTGGGCTCATACTTTTGCAGTTCATCCATCAGCCGCCGGATATCCTCCACCTCTGTAAGATAATAATCACCGGTGGTCACATCCGCCGCGGAGACGCCGATAGCTGTAGGGGTATAGGCAATACACATCAGATAATTATTCCTGGATTCCTCCAGCGACTGCATATTCAGATTGGTCCCCGGCGTAACAATACGCACTACCTCCCGCTTCACCAGACCCTTGGCAAGCTTCGGGTCCTCCACCTGCTCGCAAATCGCCACCTTATAGCCTCTGCTGACCAGCTTCGTGAGATACCCCTCCACCGCATGATAAGGTACTCCACACATGGGGGCCCGCTCCTCCAGTCCGCAGTCCTTGCCGGTCAGGGTAATCTCCAGCTCCTTCGTGACGGTCAGCGCATCCTCAAAAAACATTTCATAAAAATCACCCAGACGATAAAACAATATACAATCGGGATATTGTTTCTTTGTCTCCATATACTGTTGCATCATGGGGGTAAGTTGTGCCATGACTGATACTCCGTTTCTCCCACACAGCAGCTCCAAAGTTAAATCGAGTTATCTTGGGGATGCTGCATCGGCTTTTTATATAGTAGAAAACAGGGGGCTTAAGGGTCCTCGTCCGGCTGTTCGCCCAAGGGATTACACGCTGTCTGCTCCGTCAAATGGATTTTCTAAATGTTTCGATAAGATTCCAGCTATTCACGCAACCGCCCGACATTCGCCGTCGTGGCTCAGGTCGGGCTTTTCGGGACATCCCTGTCCCGAAATTGCTGAGAGCGTGCGAAACATTAAGAAAATCACATTTGTCTGCGCATGTGACAGCTTTGTAATCTCTTGGGCGAACAGCCGGCATTCCGTCCCTTTATTCCTACGGACAATGATTCAGCGGACGTGCCCAAAGTCAGCCACTGGTTGGCCTGGACTGTAAATTCCCGGCCCGTCTAAGCGCCTCGTCAATATGCAGGCAGAAATTATCTGCGCCCACCTTCTCCACAAAGCCCGCCTTCGTCATCACCTTCATGGGCTGCTCGTTCACATGGGACAATATCAGCCAAATCTTCTTCCTGTGGCAGTCCTCATACAGCTGCTCCAGATAATGCATCGCTGTGGCGTCGATAGCGTTGACGCTTCTCATGCGAAGCACCAGGCAATTTGCATTTTCGCGTAGCGTAATCTTCAAAATCTTATCCGCCGCCCCAAAGAATAAAGGCCCGCTGATTTCATAAACCATGGTATTTTCAGGCACCTGTCGGAGTGAAATACTGTCTGCGTCCTCTTCTTCCTCCTCCACATATTTCCAGCCCTCCACCTCTGTCACATCGCTCATACGCTTCATAAAAAGTATGGCCGCCAGGACGATTCCCACCTCAATGGCAACCACCAAATCAAATACCACCGTGAGGATAAAGGTCAGCACCAGCACCAGGATATCGCTCTTAGGCGCCGTTTTACAAAGCTTATAGAACTTTCTCCACTCGGACATATTATAGGCCACCATAAACAGAATAGCGGCTATGGCAGGCATGGGAATCAACGCCGCATAGGGCATTAAAACCACCAGAATCAACAAAAGGGTTACTGCATGCACCATTCCTGCAACAGGCGTGCGCCCGCCGTTTTTCACATTCGCCGCCGTACGGGCAATCGCTCCAGTGGCGGGAATGCCGCCGAACAAAGCGGAGGTAATGTTCCCCGCTCCCTGGGCAATCAGCTCCATATTGGAACGATGTCTGCTGTTTACCATACTGTCCGCCACCACACAGGACAATAAAGATTCAATAGCCGCCAGAATCGCTATCGTAAAAGCGTCCGGCAACACGGCCCGAACCGTGGCATATGTAACATGCGGAAATGAAAAAACCGGAAGCTTATTGGAAATCTCATATAAATCTCCAATGGTATTTACCTGCATACCAAAACCCTTTACCATACCGATACTCACAAACACGGCAATCAGGGACGGAGGAATCCTCTTACAGATTCCCGGCAGATACGGCCAGCCGATTAAAATAACCATACACACCGCGCCCACAATAAGCGCCTGTACATTCGTTGTGCCGATAAATTCAAACACGGCCTTCAGCTTGTCCATCGTCTCTATCAAAGGCTCTTCACTCACAACCGTAAGTCCCAGAAAATCTTTAATCTGTCCGATAAAAATCGTCACGGCAATTCCCGCCGTAAAGCCGGTGGTAATGGTATAAGGAATAAACTTAATCAGCGAACCCAGCCGCAGGAAACCCATCAGCATTAAAATCAAACCGGCCATTAAAGTCGCAATGATTAATCCGTCCATTCCGTTTTTTGCCACAATACCCGCTACAATCGTGGCAAAAGCCGCCGTGGGGCCGGCAATCTGCACCCTGCTCCCTCCCAGAAAGGAAATTACAAAGCCTGCCGTAATGGCCGTATAGATTCCCTTTTCCGGCGTTACTCCACTGGCCAATGCCAGCGCAATCGAAAGCGGCAGCGCAATAATCGCAACAATAATGCCTGCCACCACATCCTTTACAAACTGTTCTTTCGTGTATCCTTTCATCACCGAAAACAGCTTCGGCTTTAGCTTTTCCATGTTCGTTCCTCCCTGCCCTGCAGTTCCTTTTTCTTCTGCAAGCTGTTGCACTCTATTTTTTTCTGTTCTTTTTTAAGTCTGTACTGCATTAGCCTGTACCACATGGTCTGTCTGGCTCCCCAGATAATAAAAGCCATGACATTCCTCCAGCTTCACAAATACGAGCCGACCCACCTGGTCTGCCTGCCCGGGGAAATGCACCAGCGTATTATTAGACATACGCCCTGTGAGAAGCACGCTTCCCCGGGGAGCCCGCAGCTGCCTGAGCGTCTCCGGTGCATTAACGCTGTCATTTATCTCCTCCGCCAGTACCTCGCAGGTCTGACCCTGATATTTCGACACCTGCTCTCTTGCCGTCTCCTGAACGCATTTTAATACTCTGTCGAAGCTCTCATGAGCCTCCTTCTCCGGCACCTGTTCCTTATCCGCCGCAGGCGTTCCTGTCCTTCTGGAATAGAGAAAAGTAAAGGCATTATCATACTTTACTTTCCTGATAACCTCTATGGTTTCCTCCACATCCTCAGGCGTTTCTCCCGGATAGCCCACAATGATATCCGTAGTGATGGCAATATCCGGAATCTCCCTGCGTATTTTCTCTGCCAGAGCCAGATACTGCTCCTTCGTATACCTGCGATTCATATCCTTCAAAATCCTGCTGGAACCCGACTGCAAAGGCAGATGCAGGTGGCGGCAGATTTTGTTGGACTCCTTCATAACCTGTATCAGTTCATCCGACAAATCCTTCGGATGGGAAGTCATAAACCGGATACGTTTTATCCCCTGAATTTTCTCTATTTCACGCAGAAGCTGCGCAAAGGTAACGGGCTCCTCCAGATTCTTCCCATAAGAATTTACATTCTGTCCCAGCAGCATAACCTCCACTACACCGTCTGCCGCCAGTCTTTCTATCTCTCTGATGATATCTTTGGGATTACGGCTCCGCTCACGCCCTCTGACATAGGGTACAATACAATAGCTGCAGAAATTATTACAGCCGAACATAATATTGATACCGGATTTAAAGGGGTATTTGCGCTCCACCGGCAAATCCTCCACAACAGTATCCGTATCCTCCCAGATATCAATCAGCATGCCCTCGTTCTGATACATACGATATAAGAGCTCTGCAAATTTATAAATATTATGCGTGCCAAAAATCAAGTCTACAAAGCTATAACTGGACTTCAGCTTTTCAATGACCGAGGGCTCCTGCATCATACAGCCGCAAAGAGCAATCCTCATGTCAGGATTCTTACGCTTGTAGCCATTTAAGACGCCCAGTCTGCCATATACCTTCTGATTGGCATTATCCCTTACAGTACAGGTATTGTAGATGACAAAATCAGCATTCTCATCCTCTGTTCCCTCATAGCCTATCCGTTCCAGAATACCCGCCAGCTTCTCGGAATCCCGGGCATTCATCTGACAGCCGAAGGTCTGAACACAGGATTTGGGTAAGCGGCCTTTTTTCCGTTCAAAATCCTTTACCCACTCACGGCATTTTGCCATATAATAGTATTGCCTGGCCGGTTCCTCTGTGGGCGGGCATGCATTTATATCTATTTTGTCTAAATCAATTTTGTTATACATTTCTCTTGATTTTTCCTCTATATTTGTATTTCCTAATCCCAGTTTATTGCTTCATGTGATATCGTTCCATTTACTATCCGGTCTTCTCGTCCAGCTCTTAATGCCTCTAATTCTTCCGGTTCAGGAACCAACTCTATCAAATTTTTTAACATCTCCAAAAGGTATTTTTCAATTGCTTCTTTCAGACGTTTCTTCGTTGGTTTATTGACCGCATCCATATATTTTACTGAATTTTTACTATATTCCATTTTCAATAATTTCTTCTCCTTTTCGGCATCTTTTCGGAAGCCTGCTTACTCACACCTGCTGACATTCAAATGTTATTACAACACAATCTTCCTTTATCTTTTTCCTTTTTACTACCTATCATTTCCCCGCTTCACTGTGCCATTATATACTAAAAACAGGATTTATTCAATGTTCAAATAGGTTTATATCTCAATATTTCCCGGCAGGCCTCTCCTGAGAGAACCAGCACGCACAATAGATTCGGTATTGCCATAAGCCCGTTGCAGATATCCGAAAAATTCCACACCAGCTGCAGGGAACATACTGCTCCCACAAAAGTAGTCAGGCCGTATATCATACGATACCAGATACATTTTCCGCTGCCGCCTGCGATAAATTCAAAAGCCTTTTCTCCCTGATAAGCCCAGCCGATAATCGTGGCAAAGGCAAATAATGTAATGCTGATACTCACAAACGTACTGCCGAATCCTCCAAGGCTTCCCTCAAAAGCGGCAATAATCATGGCCGTTCCATCCGCTCCCATCCCCTCTGCGCTCCCTCCTCCAAGTACGCCGCTTACCGCCAACGTAAGACCCGAAATCAGACAGATGACCATGGTATCCAGAAATACCCCTGTCATACTGATATAGCCCTGGCGCACCGGGTCATCCGTATGAGCTGCAGCCGCACTGATTCCTGCCGCTCCCAGTCCGGCTTCATTGGAAAATACGCCTCGGGAAACACCCCATCTCAAGGATTGCATCACACTGACCGTCACACTTCCGAACAGCCCTCCCCGCAAAGCCTGAGGCGCAAAAGCCGCCTCCAAAATACCTATCAACGCAAAGGGCAGCTTATCTAAATGTATCAGAATAACCCAGGAGCATCCCATCAGATAAAACAAACCCATAAACGGCACAAGGATTCCGGTAACTCTGGTGACACTTTTTACGCCTCCCAGAACCACTAAGATGGTTACGATGCATAAAACCATGCCGATTTTCCTTACGTCCCAGTGAAAGCTTGTATGTAAAGCCGCAGCTATGGAATTAGACTGTACCATATTCCCCATACCAAAGGAGGCCAGCACCGCAAAGAACGCATAGATAACTCCCAGTTTTGCACCGATTTTTTTCAACGGAAAAGCTGCCCGCAGAGTATACATCGGCCCGCCGGCAGCCTCTCCCTTATCATTCTTTTCCCGATATTTCACCGAAAGCATGCTTTCTACCAGCTTGGTAGACATGCCAAGAAGGCTGGACACCATCATCCAGAAAAGCGCCCCCGGCCCGCCCAGAACCATGGCTGTAGCCACGCCCACAATATTTCCTGTCCCAATCGTGGCGGCAAGCTCTGTGGTCAGCGCAGACAAGGGGCTTACTCCCTCCCCAGAATGATTTGTCTGCCCGCCAAACACATAGCCCAATGCCCGTTTCAGCTCTCTGACAGGCAAAAAACGCAGCCGCAGCATCAAATATATCCCCGTGCCCAGCATCAGGCACAATAGGCCCGGCCCCCAGACTATTTCATCTAAACGATTTATCCACTCCTCCAATAACCTCAAAATTATGCCTCCCGCCCTATCCTATAGGGAAGCCCGCCCTGTTGTGCGGACACTCGATTCTCTATAAAATATATCAGGGAGGAAGGCAATTTATGCTTTAAGATTAATCACATCTCTCACACATATCAAAGCCGGGATTAAAGGCATAGAAGTTCTTGCTGTTTAACTGATCCGTGGTGAAACGCAATGCTTCACCAAAACGGGAAGATGGAAGTAAATTTATCTGTTGATCTTCTGCATTTTCTTTATAATAGATTGCCAATACATACGGTCTTTCAAGACCCGAATTACCGTAATCGTGGAATCTTCTACGACAAAGAAGATTAAATATGTACTATAAGGCTTAAAATAAA
>JAMOZS010000060.1 GCA_023667765.1 Roseburia sp.
ACGATGGCACCGTCCAAAACCAAATTTTAGATTTTCTGTCTGAGTAATCGCTTTTGCAGCGTCAGATGCAAAACCGTTGCTTTCATAAACGCAAGAATCCGTGGCCCCCGGTATGGTTCTTGTATAGAAAAAAGTACATTACTTTGCTTGACTGCTCAAGTTCTTTTCAATATAATAATCCTAAGGATTAGAGTTACTATAAGCGGACGGCCTGACAGCGGCCGGATGCTTTAACCTTTTTATACTAATTCAAATTTATATAGGAGGCATTTCAAAATGAAACAAATTGAAACAGATTTTGTTCGTGGCAAGTGGGACAAAGAAGTCAATGTACGCGACTTCATCCAGAGAAACTATCATCCCTATGACGGCGACGAGTCCTTCCTGGCAGCTCCCACCCAGAACACCAAAGACTTATGGGCGCAGGTATTGGATTTACAGAAAAAGGAAAGAGAAGCAGGCGGCGTTCTGGATATGGACACCAAGGTTGTTTCCACCATTACTTCCCATGGCCCCGGCTACCTTGACAAGAGCAAGGAGACTATCGTAGGCTTCCAGACTGACAAGCCCTTCAAGCGTTCTCTGCAGCCTTACGGCGGTATCCGTATGGCAGAGAAGGCCTGTGCCGATAACGGTTATGAGGTTGACCCCGAAATCAGCGAATTTTTCTCCACTCACCGAAAGACACACAATGCAGGTTGTTTCGATGCTTATAATGCAGAGATGAGAGCCTGCCGTTCTTCTCATATTATTACAGGTCTGCCTGACGCATATGGCCGCGGCCGTATCATCGGCGACTACAGAAGAATCGCTCTGTACGGTATTGACAGACTGATTGAGGATAAGCAGGAGCAGAAGGATTCCACCGGCCGCGTAATGACGGATGATGTTATCCGCCTTCGCGAGGAAATTTCCGAGCAGATAACCGCTCTGAAGATGATGAAGGAGATGGCTGCTTCCTATGGCTGCGATATCTCTAATCCTGCTACAAATGTTCAGGAGGCTATCCAGGCTGTATACTTCGGTTATCTGTGTGCCGTAAAGGAGCAGAACGGTGCTGCTATGTCCCTCGGACGTACTTCCACCTTCCTTGACATTTATGCAGAGAGAGATTTAAAGAACGGCACCTTTACCGAGGAGCAGATTCAGGAGTTCGTTGACCACTTCATCATGAAGCTGCGCTGCATCAAGTTTGCACGTACTCCTGAGTACAACCAGATTTTCGCAGGTGACCCGGTATGGGTAACCGAGTCTCTGGCAGGTGTTGGCGTAGACGGTCGTCCCATGGTTACCAAGATGAGCTTCCGTTATCTGCACACTCTGGAGAATCTCGGACCTTCTCCCGAGCCTAACCTGACTGTACTGTGGTCCACCAGACTTCCTGAAGCATGGAAGAAGTACTGTGCAAAGATGTCTATCCAGACCTCTTCCATCCAGTACGAGAATGACGATTTGATGAGAGTAACCCACGGCGACGACTACGGCATCGCATGCTGCGTATCTTCCATGGTTATCGGTAAGGAGATGCAGTTCTTCGGCGCCCGCGCTAACGTGGCAAAATGCTTGTTGTACGCTTTGAACGGCGGTGTTGACGAGGTTACCAAGAAGCAGGTAGGCCCTAAATATCGTCCCGTTTCCGGCGATGTTCTGGACTACGATGATGTAATGGCTAAGTTCATGGATATGCTGGAGTGGCAGGCAGACGTATATGTAAACACTCTGAACATTATTCATTATATGCATGACAAGTACTGCTATGAGAGAGCTGAGATGGCTCTGCATGACAGAGATGTAAAGAGATATTTCGCTACCGGTGTTGCAGGACTTTCCATCGTAGCAGACTCTCTTTCCGCTATTAAGTACGCTAAGGTTGAGGTTATCCGTGATGAGGATGGCGTAATCGTTGACTTTAAGACCACCGGAGACTTCCCTAAATACGGTAACGATGACGACCGTGTTGACGAGATTGCTCAGGAAATCGTTCACAAGTTTATGACTGCTGTAAGGAGACATCATACCTACAGAAACGGTGTTCCCACTACCTCCATTCTGACCATTACCTCTAATGTAACCTATGGTAAGGCTACCGGTAATACACCTGACGGACGTAAGAAGGGCCAGCCTTTCGCTCCCGGCGCTAATCCTATGCACGGCCGCGATACTCATGGCGCTGTAGCTTCTCTGTCCTCCGTGTCCAAGCTTCCCTTCAAGGATGCACAGGATGGTATCTCCAATACCTTCACCATCATCCCGGGCGCTCTGGGTAAAGAGGATCAGGTATTTGCCGGAGATATTGAGCTTGATTTAAATAAATAATATATGAGCTTGACTTAAATAATCAGGTATTTCAGGGCGGAATACCGCCCCTAGATACCTGATTGGGAAAAGGAGACACTATGGACGAAAAAAACATGATTGACGACCTTGTAAAAATGCTGGACTCCGGCATGATGAACGGCGTAGGACACATCAATGTCGATACGGAAGATGAAGGCCCGGAATCAAAAAACGTTCAGACAATGGGTTGTACGGATTGTTCCAGAACTCCGTTAGCCTGCAGTGTACCCACTCTTCAGCAGGGATTGGATGATTACCAATAGTCCCTGATTAACAGACAATTTCTTTATTAAAGGAGGATTCATTATGGCAGCAAATAGCGCACAGGTAGACAATCTGGTTGCATTGTTGGATGGTTATGCTACAAAGGGCGGCCATCATTTAAATGTTAATGTATTAAATAGAGATACTCTGTTGGATGCTCAGAAGCATCCTGAGAATTATCCTCAGCTGACAATTCGCGTATCGGGTTATGCAGTAAACTTCATTAAATTAACTCCCGAGCAGCAGGCTGATGTTATTTCTCGTACATTCCACGAGGCTATCTAAACATCATTTCAGTAATTGAAAGGCACCGACTCCCTTTCGGGTATCGGTGCCTTTTCCAGCCTTTCCCTCGAAGGATGTATACTTATGTCCAAGAAGCGGAAAACTATAAGTAACTATCGTAAAGCAAAAGGAAGAAACCATATGCAAGGAAGAATTCATTCATTAGAAAGCTTTGGTACGGTTGACGGCCCCGGCGTACGTTTCGTCGTATTTGTGCAGGGCTGTCCCATGCGCTGTGCCTACTGCCACAACCCCGACACCTGGGAAATGAATGCCGGCACTCTGATGGAGCCTGCCGAAATCATTGAACAATATGAAAGGAATATTGACTTTTACAAGGGTGGCGGCCTCACAGTTACCGGCGGCGAGCCATTGATGCAGATTGATTTCCTGATTGATTTATTTACACTGGCAAAGGAAAAGAATATTCACACCTGCATAGACACCTCCGGCATTGCCTTTCATCCCGACAATGCTTCGCTGGTAGAAAAACTGGACCGCCTTATGCCCCTGACCGACCTCGTGATGCTGGATATCAAACACATCGACCCGGAAAAGCACAAGGAACTGGTCAAGCAGCCCAATACCAATATCCTGAAATTCGCAGCATATCTGGACGAAAAGCATGTAGATATGTGGATTCGTCATGTCATTGTCCCGGGATATACGGATGATGATAAATACCTGTTTGAACTGGGTTATTTTATCGGTCAGTTTAAAAATTTAAAGGCTCTTGACGCCCTTCCCTATCACACTATGGGAGAAGCCAAATACGAAAAGCTTGGACTTGAATACCGGCTGAAAGGTGTTCCGCCCATGGAAAAATCAAAGCTTCTGGAAAAGAAGCAGGTGATTTTGGACGGAATCAAAAAACGCCGGGCAGAACTTGCAAATACCACAGAGTCCCCCCTTAAGTGAAACGCCTTTTCCATTACATGACAATTAACCGTAATGTTAGTTACTTCTAACCATACTTTTTTGTGCTTTTTCTATTGAATTCGGCATAGAATTGTATTACAATAACATTGTAGTTATTGAAAAATATATCATTGTTTAGCACTGATATACAAAGTAAGGAGGATTAGCATTATGGCATATGTGATTGGTGATGCTTGTGTATCTTGCGGCGCATGCGAAGCTCAGTGTCCTGTTGGCGCTATCAGCATGGGGGATGGCAAATTCGAAATCGACGCCGATAAATGTATCGATTGCGGTTCTTGTGCAGGACAGTGCCCTGTTGGTACAATCGAGCAGGCTTAATTTTCATTTGTGGCAAAAAAGGCATTTCAAAAGAAGAAATGCCTTTTTTTATTGTTTTCCTTTGTCCTTTGCAATGTCTTTGCCTGCTCGGTTCCAGGCTTTTTCTCCGAGTTCCCTTCTTCCTTGCTCTCTGTATGATTCCTTGTCTTTTTGCGGCTCTTTACCCGAAGCAATGCATCCATCTTTTGATAATATTGCTCATTCCGCTCTGCCAGTTGTTTATCCCGCTCCTCCTCTCTTTCCTCCTGTGCTCTGAATTGATAATCCAGCTCCTTAATGACACTCTCCTTGATTTCCCTACATAATTCCTGATTATTCTCCTGCAGGGTTTCCTTCATCATTTGCTGAAGCAGCCACTGAAGTCTCCTTGCCTTTTCCTCTCTGCTGCCGGTAACCGACTGGGGTACTCTGGCTTCCGGCGTCACAGGCTCCGGCTCTCTGGTAAGCTCCGCCTTCTCTTCCGGCAGTTTCTTCTCTACAATATCAATCGCCATATGCGGTTTCTTTTCCTCCTCCAGAATATCCAATTTTCCATCCTTTAAAATCATCTTGATTGCTTTCAACTGTAATCCCCTTTCCTTCATGCTCTTAATCTGTTTAAAGCGTTCTACATCCTCCGCTGTATAATAACGATGTCCCAGTTCATTCCTCTTAATAGGTAAATGAAGCTCCTCTTCCCAGTATCTCAGTACATGGCTCTCCACACATACCTCTTTTGCAGCGTCTGAAATCAACAGATATTCACTCATAATTCCTCACCTTTCCTG
The DNA here is from genome assembly GCA_023667765.1 of Roseburia sp. Taxonomy (GTDB): domain Bacteria; phylum Bacillota; class Clostridia; order Lachnospirales; family Lachnospiraceae; genus Acetatifactor. The sequence goes on from JAMOZS010000060.1 coordinate 4,914, forward strand.
GCTTAAGCCATAAGTTATTCACAGTAACACCGTATTTCCTATGATATAAAAAAGAGAACGGACATTTCCTCTCGTTCTCTTTCGTAAAAAGATATCTTCTAATTGTAATTTCCTCCGGGGCGCGCCAGATTTGCGAACTTTGTATATTCCGGCAGCCAGGCCAGCTCCACCGTCCCAATCGGACCGTTCCTCTGCTTGGCAATAATAATTTCTGATACACCCTTTTTATCTGAGTCATGATTGTAATAATCATCTCTGTATAGGAACATAACTACATCGGCGTCCTGCTCTATGGCTCCGGATTCGCGCAAATCAGAAAGCATGGGCCTGTGATCCGGCCTCTGTTCCACTGCACGCGACAGCTGGCTTAATGCTAAGACCGGCACCGCCAGTTCTCTGGCTACGGCCTTTAGGGAACGGGAAATATCAGAAATTTCCTGTTGCCTGGATTCCGTCCTGCCGCTGCCTGTCATCAGCTGCAGATAGTCAATGATAATCATGGACAAATTCTGCTCCAATTTATATTTTCTACATTTGGAGCGCAATTCCGAAACCGTAATACCGGGGGTATCGTCTATAATCAGATTACTACGTCCGATAACACCGGCGCTTTCAATAAGCCTCTCCCACTCCATATCCTCCAGCTGACCGGTACGAAGCTTCTGGGCATCCACATTGGACTCCAGCGAAAACATACGGTTCACCAGCTGCTCCTTACTCATTTCCAGACTGAAAACGGCTACTGTCTTATTCTGCTTAAAGGCCACATGCTGCGCAATATTCAGTGCAAAAGCCGTCTTTCCCATAGATGGACGCGCTGCAATCAATACCAAATCGGAAGGCTGCATTCCTGCTGTACGGTAATCCAAGTCAATAAAGCCCGTAGCCACGCCTGTCACCGCGCCTTTATTCTTCGCCGCTTTTTCAATTCTGTCCATGGCATTCATCACAATTTGACGAATCGGCACATACTCACCGGTATTTCTCTGCTGCACCAGCTGAAATACCCGTTTCTCAGTATCCTCCAGGATATATTCCAGACTTTCCTTCCCTGCATAGCAGGTATTGGCAATCTCTTCATTCAAGCGTATCAGCTTGCGAAGCACAGATTTTTCTGCCACAATCGCCGCATAGTAGCGAATATTGGCCGAAGTAGGAACTGCAGAAATCAAATCTCTGACAAATTCCAGACTGCTGACCTCAGGCGGCACATCCTTCTCCTTCAGACGATTCTGCAATGTCACCATATCTACCGGACTTCCCTCATCATTCAACTCAAGCATCGTATCAAACAGAATACCATATTGCTTATTGTAAAAATCCTCTCCGGTTATCAGCTCGGACGCTGCTACAATCGCATCTCTGTCTATCATCATGGAACCGACGACGGACTGCTCCGCCTCTATGCTGTGAGGCAATATTCTTTTTATGACATTTTCTTCCATAGACGGCATGTTTACTACCTTCCTGTTATGCTTCCTCTACCTTTACCGTCAACTTCGCAGTTACCTGCGGATGAAGCTTTACTGCGACCTCATAAGTCCCGATATTCTTCAGGCTCTCGGGAAGCTGAATTTTCCTCTTGTCAATATCCAATCCCTGCTGCTCCTTTACGGCTGCGGCAATCTCCTTCGTGGAAGCGGAGCCAAAGGTTTTTCCTCCCTCGCCCGCTTTGATTTTTACTGTTACCGGCTTGTCCTTCAACTCCTCTGCCAACGCACGAGCCGCATCCAGCTGCTCTTTGGCCACCTTTTCCTCATTCGCTTTTCTGAGCTTTAAATCATTCATATTTTTGGCTGTCGTTTCCACGCCAATCTTCTTCGGTAAAATATAATTTCTGGCATAGCCTTCGCTGACCTCGACAATATCTCCCTTTTTTCCCAGCTTTTTCTCATCCTGCAGTAAAATAATCTTCATGCCTTCCTTCCTCCTGTCTATATCTCATTATCCTCCAACATACTGTCAAGGGTACGCTTCAAAATTCCAATCGCCTCAGCCAGGCCTGTCCCTTCCATCTGACAGGCGGCAATATTCATATGACCGCCGCCTCCCATACGCTCCATAATAATCTGTACATTCACCTCGTCAATGGAACGGGCGCTGACATAGATCCTGCCCTGATAATCCGTTAATACAAAGCTGGCCTTAATGCCCTTGATATTCAAAAGCTCATTGGCCGCCTGCGCTCCTATCACCGTAGGACTGGGCAAATCGTCCGCCGTACATACCGATATGGCAAAATACTGCTTATAAATTTCCGCCTGGCTTACCGCATCCGCTCTGGCCTTATACTCCAATGCATCCTCTCTGAAAAGCTTACGAACCCGGGTCACATCCGCACCGCTCCTGCGCAGGAAAGCCGCCGCCTCAAAGGTACGCACTCCGGTCTTTGTCACAAAATTATTGGTATCCACCATGATACCGGAATACATACAGTCAGCCTCCTCAGGCCGTATCTTAATATTATCATAAGTATATTGCAGCACCTCCGATACCATTTCACAAGCCGACGAGGCATAGGGCTCCACATAGGACAATGTGGCATTCTCGATGGTCTCTGTCCCCTGCCTGTGATGATCTAAAACCACTACGGATTTACATACCCTCAAAAGCTCCGGGCATTCCGTAATCGAAGGCTTATTCACATCCACCACCACTAAAACGGTATTGCTGCCGGCCAGTTCCATGGCCTGCTGGCTGCCCACAATCATATCCTCCTCATACTCAGGATGATTCTTAAACAAATCCACCAAAGGCTGTATAGCACTGGTCGTTTCATTCAGAACAATATGAGCCTTCCTGTCCAGAGTGCGGGCAATTCGATAAATACCTACCGCAGAACCAAAGCTGTCCACATCCGGCATTCTATGCCCCATAACCAGCACCCTGTCCTTGGCTGTGATAATTTCCCGAAGAGCATGAGCCTTTACACGGGCCTTTACACGAGTATTCTTCTCTACCTGCTGGCTCTTACCGCCATAATATGTAATGCTCTCCGGAGTCTTAATTACTGCCTGGTCGCCGCCCCGGCCCAGCGCCAAATCAATGGCATTTCTGGAAAATTCGTAATTCTGTGCATAGGTCAGACCATCCAAACCGATGCCGATACTGATAGTAACCGCCATCTCATTGCCGATATTTACCGTCTTTACCTCCTCCAGTAAATCAAAGCGGTCCTCCTGCAGCTGGGCAATGGCCTTTTTTCTGAGAATAATTAAATATTTATCCTTCTCCAGCTTCTTGCTGATACCATCCAGCGCCGAGATATATTTATTAATTTTTCGGTCTATCAGAGCCGTCAGCAGAGAACGTCGAACCTCCTCCAGACTCTCCAGAGCCTCCTCATAATTGTCCAGATAAATCATTCCCGCCGCCAGGCTCTGGTCATCCACCTCCTGCAGCGCAATATGCAATGCGGTCTCATCAAAAAGATATACCGCAATCAGATAGCCGTTATAATCCTCCGCATCTATCATATCACTGTGCTCCGCCATCTCCTTTAAGGAAATTTTACGGAACTTCGCTATATACTCATTATCCTCAAACTGCAATTCATATTGAGCCTCATCCACACCGCTGTCATCCGGCAGTCTGTCTCTGGTAATTGTGGGAAACAACGCCGTAATAGACTTATTATAGCCCTTCGGCTGATGAATCACATTCTCAAAGGCCGCATTCGTCCAAATCACCCTGCCTCCGTCGTCCAGCAGGCAGTAGGGAAGCTCCAATTCTCTTAAAAGCTTTTTCTGTATCTGCCCGTATTCCGTGGCAAAACTCACCAGCTCATTGATAATAACCGGCTTATTGTAGAAATATAAGGTCATAGTTATCATCAGGTAAACCATGGAATAGGCTAATAATAACAAGCCGGCCCTGATATCAATCATAAACATCGCCAAATCAAGCGCAAAGAGCAGAAAGACAAAATAAAAACTGAATTGCATATATGTTCTTATTTTACCCTTTAGCTTAATATGTCTCTTCATAAATCTATCCCTCCATGCCGCTCATACAAGCGACACCGTCCCAATACTGCTATACAGGCTTTTAGCTAAACCGTTATACTCATATACTATACAGTATAACAGATTTGCCAACACTATGCTACAACTTAATTTGTCAAAACGTGAAATGTTATGTAGAAAAGCTGATATTTTAGCCCGAAAAAAACCGGCCACCCATAAGGATAGCCGGCTCTTATGTCATTCATTAATCCTGAACATAGGGCATCAGGGCCACATGACGCGCTCTCTTAATCGCTACAGTCAGAGCTCTCTGATGCTTCGCGCAGTTCCCAGTGATTCTGCGGGGAAGAATCTTTCCTCTCTCAGACACATATCTCTTTAATTTATTGGTATCCTTGTAATCAATTACATTATCCTTGCCACAGAATACACAAACCTTTTTTCTTCTGCGGATTCCGCCTTTTCTTCTCATAGGTGAATCGGATTTCTCTGCTTTATTGTAAGCCATTGTCAATGCCTCCTATCTGAAAAATCATCAAAATTAATTAAACGGTAACTCCTCGTCTATTCCGTCAGGGATATTCATGAAACCATCACCGGCCCCTGAAGGAGCAGGCGCCTGACCGCCGCCATAATTATTATTGTTACTGTAACCGCTGTTGTAACCGCTATCGCCGCCGCTGTTTGCATTCTTGCTCTCGGCAAACTCGATTTCATCCACCATAACCCGAACGCTATATACCATCTGTCCGTCCTTATTGGTGTAATTATCGTTCTGAACCCTGCCGGATAATACCACCTTAATCCCCTTGCGCAGGTATCGCTCAATAAACTCAGCCTGTTTGTTAAACGCTGTACAGTTAAAAAAGTCTGCATCAGGCTCTCCCTGACGCTTGAACCGCCTGTCCACAGCAATCGAAAAACGTGCAACAGCAGTTGCGCTCTCTCCCTGGGAATATCTCACCTCAGGGTCTCTTGTCAAACGTCCCATAAGAATTACTTTATTCATCTTATCTCTCTTTCTTTATGCTTCGTCCTGACGAACGCATAAGTACCGGATAACGCCGTCCATAATGCGGACACGGCTCTCAATTTCTGCGGGTGCGGTGCTCTCAGCATCAAATCTGATAAAGTAGTAGAAGCCTTCTCTCATCTTCTGAACTTCATAGGCAAGTCTTTTCTTACCCCATTCGTCTACTTCTGTGATGGTGCCGCCAAATCTTTCAACCAGAGCCTTGCACTTATCTACTACAGCCGCTCTCTCGTCATCTTCGATCTTAGCGTTAACCACAACGCATAATTCGTACTTGTTCATTAATAGTTACCTCCTTTTGGTCTCTGGCCCATTCTTTCAAATGAGCAAGGAAATTAATATATCACAAGTTAAAATGATACCACAACGACTTTTTATTTTCAAGCATTTTCGGCAGATTCCTAACAAAATTTGTAATTTCCTTATTTATCATCTGCTGCTTCATCCCTCCCGGCCGCCACAACCTCTCTGATATTCTTCTCTAACAGCCTTCTCGCTATCATTACCTGATGATTGCAGCCGCAGCATTTCATCCTGAAATCTGCGCCTACCCGCAAAACCTCCCACTCTCTGCTGCCGCAGGGATGAGGCTTCTTCAATTTCAACAAATCTCCTACATTGATATCCATTCTCAAATGCTCCTTACACTGTATAGCACCGGATTTGCACCGCCAAGCGGCAAACTCCCTGCAAATCCGTTTGAATCCGTCAGAAACTCTAAGGAAGGGCTGATTTAACCAGCGCTTCCTTCGCAGCAGCTCAGCCCTGTGAAAATGATGAGCTGATACCTTCCTACATATTACCGGCCAGAATATCCTTCCATACTCCAAAAAATTCCCGCAGCAGATTATTGGGCAGCATAGCCGGATAAGAGCCTGCCGCCAGCCCGTCTACATGCTCATAACCCATTTTTTTTGCAATACCCAGAGAGCGGAATATATGGAAGTTATTGGTTACCACCAGGACCTTATCACTCCTTCTGTCCAACAGCATCCCGCTGTTTCTCAGATTCTCGTAAGTGTTATGAGAGGTATTCTCCTGTAAAATACGTTCCTGATTGATACCTGCGCCAACCAGATAACCATACATCCCCTCTGCCTCCGGTATAGGCTCATTGCCGCCTTTACCGCCTGATACGATTACCTTCGCATCGGGATTTTTTTTCAGATAATCCACCGCAGCGTCCAAACGCTTCTTTAACACATAACTGGGGCCGCTCTCCTTCCATTGAGCCCCCAACACAATCACATAATCCGCACTCGGCTGCCCTTGCTTTCCGAAATCCTTTAAAATTACACCCTCCGTACCGACAAACAACACCAGGCCTATGATGCCAAAAATACGGAATGACCATCTAAGCCACCTCGGCAGACGTCTTAACAGCCCCGGCCTGCTCAAAAGAAAGGAGATAATGCCAAAGCCTGCCGCCATAACCCCCCAAATCAGGAAAAAACTGGTGCCATATCCCATAAATAACCCGATGGCAAGACAGTACAACAGACACAAAGCCCCAAGCACTCCCGTCGTAATGATACCGAAATAACATTTCTTCTCAGGCTTGCAATTATATAAATAAATAGCTCTTTTCGTTTTTTCCAGCGGGACCAAATACTCCTTTTTCCTGGCCATATGCTCTATTCCTCTACCATTTTATCATATTATAAGATTTTCTTTTTATTCTAACATATCTACCGGGCATCACTCAATAGAGTCAGCTTTAGCTTTTTCTTAAGTTTTTATTATTTTTTTCCAAAAATATCTACACGAGAAGAAAAACCTGCGCTATACTGATATAAAATCTGTATGTGAAGGGAGAACCTATGGAAAATATACAAGGGGCGATTGCCCAGTTACAGGAAATCATTTCTACTTATGATAATATTGTCTTTTTTGGCGGAGCCGGCGTATCCACGGAGAGTGGAATCCCTGATTTCAGAAGCGTGGACGGCCTCTACCACCAACAATACGATTATCCTCCCGAAACGATTTTAAGCCACAGCTTTTACCGCTCTCACGCGGAGGAATTTTATCGTTTCTACCGCAATAAAATGCTGTTTCCGGACGCCAGACCCAATGCCGCCCATTTAAAGCTTGCCCAACTGGAACAACAGGGGAAACTGCGCGCCGTCATCACACAGAATATTGACGGCCTTCATCAAATGGCCGGAAGCAAAGTTGTATGGGAGCTCCATGGCTCCGTACTGCGCAATTACTGCGAAGTCTGCCACTGCTTCCACGATATCAATCACATCCTGCATTCCACCGGCATCCCCAAATGCACAAAATGCGGCGGGCCGGTAAAACCCGATGTGGTGCTTTATGAAGAAGGTCTCGACCAGACCATCCTCCAGGAAGCCGTCCGCTGCATTCATGAAGCGGATGTATTGATAATTGGCGGAACCTCCCTTTCCGTATATCCGGCCGCAGGATTAATCGACTATTTCAGGGGAGAAAAGCTAATCGTAATCAACAGGGACTCAACTCCCCGGGACAAGCATGCCGATTTACTGATTCAGGCCCCCATCGGTCAGGTATTTTCCCAGCTGTAAGTCAAGAATCCCGCTGCCAAGGGCGGGGCATGGAACTCAAAGCCCCGCCAACAGAAGCGTCACCCAGTAAATACATGGCTGATGCAATAAATAAATCAACAGAGAATGTCGGCCCAAAAAAGCCAGGGGCTTCATCAGACCCGGCAATATCCCGGACAGTTCCCCGTACTTCCCGTTCCATCTGTCCAAAAGATCTTTTTCACTTGCCAGTCGGTACAGAAAATATCCTCCCACAAACAGAAAAAACCAGGGCAGCAGCGAAAAATAATCCGTTGAAAAGAAGCCCTTCTTCATAAATCCCAGATAGGTCATCAGATATCCGCCCCGATAGAGGATATCCGGCAGCCGAAACAACCGGAAACCTTCAAAGCCAAGATATCCCAGATTGATATCCCTGCTCAGAAAAAAGAACAAAAGGCTGCCGGCTAAGCCTGCCTTAGTCGGAATATGCTCCAGCGCTTTTTGCAGGGGTATCATAATCAGCATGCAGCTCCCCAACAGCGTGAGCACTCCAAAGACAATTCTCTGCTCCGGCAGAATCAGCAAGGTTACTGCGGAAACCAGCATACCGGCTCCAAAAACCTGCAATCCTCTCTTCAGGCTTCTTTTACCCATACAATAACAAAAACCTGACAACAGAATAAATGTCCAGCAAATACTCTGCTGCCAGATATAAGCGCCCGTCCCATAAAACCATTTCCACCGAAAACCCGCTATGTAGACCATATCCCAGACCGTATGAAAAACTATCATGCTTATCAGCGTAATGCCCCGCAAAACATCCAGATATCCATAACGCTTCTTCATGTTTGTACCCCGTGTCCGCCTCAGCGGACTCAAATTCAATCGTTGAAAGGCAATGCCTGCGCAAACATGCGCAATTACAGACAAAAAGTATCAAAAGCCATGCGGTAAATGGCCAGCATATCCTCATATTCCAGCCGCCTGTAACCATCCAGCGCTCTTGTTTTATCCCGACTGCAGCGAAGCGCCAGCTCCTCCAGTTCCTCCTGCCTAAGCCCCAACTCCTTCAGACTTATCGGCATGCCAATGGATTTATAATAGTTCTCCTGTGAATCAATTGCTTTATTTATCGTATCCTCAGGATGCTCAAAATCAATCTCCAGATTCCACACATGTTGCGCATACTGCAAGAATCTCGGTATATTCGCCTGATACACATACCTTGCCCAGCTACACCACAATGCCGCAAGTCCCGCTCCATGGGCCACCTCGGGATGCATCCCCGATATTTCATGCTCCAGCTGATGTACCGCCAGCAGGAAACTCCTGCCGCACTGGGTCAACCCGTTATGCGCCAGGGAGGAAGCCCACATCATATTGGCTCTTGCCGTATAATCCTCCGGCCTCGCGATGGCGTCTGCCCCTGCCTTCATAACACTCTTAATCACAGCCTCCGCAATGGCATCGGTCAGATAGGTGTCCTCACCGGGACAAAAATACCTCTCTATGGTATGCATAGCGATATCCACCGCTCCGCAGGCCGTTTGATACGCGTTCACCGTATAGGTAAGCTCCGGGTTCTCAATCGCAAAATCCATTCTATTGCAGGGACTTCCGTAACCGCACTTCCTTCCGGTCTCCGTATTCGTAATAACACAGGAATCCGACATTTCTGAGCCGGCCGCCGCCAATGTCAGAATCGCTCCTTTATGCAGGGTTCGCTGGGGCTGCTCCTTTTTCAATGAAAAATCCCATACATCCACCTCAGGATTTGCCGCGCCGTTTGCGATATCCTTAGCGGAATCCAGAACCGAGCCGCCCCCAACCGCCAAGATAAAGTCAACGCCCTCCTTCCTGCAAAGGTCAATTCCCTCCCGAACCAGTCCCAGCTCAGGATTGGGCTTCACGCCCCCCAGTTCGATATAAGAAAGCTTCTCCTCCTCCAGATATCCTTTTACACGCTCCAGCAAACCGCTTTTTCTGGCAGAACTTCCGCCATAATGAAGGAGTATCTTCCTGGGATGATACTCCTTCACGAGCCTTCCTACTCTGGCTTCCTGTGCCCTTCCAAAATATACCTTCGTAGGTGTATCATAAATAAAATTATCCATGCGTTCGCTCTCCTTTACAGTAAATTGTTTTGCTCTATTTTATCCCGAATCTCCTGCATCTGATAGTCCAAATCTCCTATGGCGTCCGCACAGACCCGCAGCTGCGCCACGATTTCCTCCTCGTTTCCCACATGCTTTTTGTATTTCATCTTATGCTCCACGCTGGCCCAGAAATCCATGGCAATCGTTCGGAACTGTACTTCCACCTTCATATACTTCTTCTCATCCGACAAAAAGATAGGCACATTCAATATCAGGTGAAGACTTCTATAGCCGTTTTTCTTTGGCTTCCTGATATAATCCTTTGCTTTTAACAATATAATATCGTCCTGATTGGAAAAAAGCTCTGCCAGTCTGTAAATATCATCAGGGAAGGAACAAATAACACGGACGCCTGCCACATCCTCCAGATATTTTTCTATATTTTCAATAGAAAGACGGTGCCCCTTCCTTTTTAACTTACCATAGATACTCTCCGGCGCCTTTAATCTGCTTTTAATGGATTCAAAAGGATTACGGTTATATTCCTGCGAAAATTCCTCATTCAACACTCTTAACTTCGTTTCCACCTCCATAATGGCACAACGATATTTCATCATCAGCAGATTAAATGCCTCTGATTCCCTAAGCTTTTCCGCCTGAAACTCAATAATCTGATGCTGCTTTTCCAGAGTATGCGTCTGGCTTATAATCTTCTGTTCCAGTCTTTTCTTGCAGGCAAACAACTCCACCGTATTTCTCACTCTGTTCCTTACGATAGAATTCTCAAACGGCTTATGTATAAAATCCGAAACTCCCTGCTCAAAGCACCTGTTTTCTATCTCTACTGCCCGCTCGCTGGTGATGACAAGAACCGGGATTCTCTCCATCCACCCGTTCCTCCTCATCTCTGCAATCACCTCGAAGCCGTCCATCTTCGGCATCTTTAAATCCAGAAGAAGCGCCGTTATCTCTTCCTTAAATTCCGTCAGCTTTTGTATCGCCACTTCCCCATCTTCAGCCATTTCAACGATATATTCATCCATCAGCATATTACGCAGTATTTCACGATTCACCTCCGCATCGTCTACCACCAATATCCTTTGCATATCTCCACTCTCCCGTTCACACAGTCTTAAAGAAACTGCTCTTATCTCCTGTGATTCTCTTCGTCTTCAAGCTCATCTCTGCCTGTTCAGGCAGCTCGTATGTTTTTATTTTACTCTTCCCATACAGGTACGTCAAGCACGTTGCCCCTGCAAATCCGATGTGGAAAACCCAATCCTTCCGACACATAACTCATTGCTTTGCTGCGCCGAGCGCGGCTGCTTTTGCAGCATATTTCCATTCGCACGAGTGCGCATCATATTTTTTATATCATAGGAAATTCATATACTTTAGTCCTTCGCAGTAACACCGTATTTTCTATGATACAAAAAAACAGCATAGCCCTGATAACAAGACTGCGCTGCTTCATAAAACAATTCTTATTGTAACTCATAATCTGACTGTCTTAAAGTTCTCTGAGAGGCGCAGACCGGATTTGAACCGGTGGATACTGGTGTTGCAGACCATTGCC